>NZ_JAPSJA010000365.1 GCF_031178525.1 Microbacterium sp. | reverse complement strand
TCGATCTCGACGGCGGACTCGTTGTTGATGTCGATCACGATCGTCCTCGCTTGGGCATGCGGTCACGGGGGCCCGCGGGGCGTGCCGCCGTGCGGCGCTCGGCCCGGTTGGCGAACTCGGCGGCCTCATCGCGCTCGTGGCGGGCCGCCATCCGACGCTCGTCGTACTCGCTGTACGCGTCGACGATCCTGCCGACGAGCGAGTGACGCACGACGTCGTCGCTCGACAGACGCGAGAAGTGGATGTCGTCGATCCGCTCGAGCACGCGGGTCACCAGGCGCAGGCCCGACGCGCCCTGGGGCAGGTCCACCTGCGTGATGTCGCCGGTGACCACCATCTTCGTGCCGAAGCCGAGACGGGTCAGGAACATCTTCATCTGCTCGGGTGTGGTGTTCTGCGCCTCGTCGAGTACGACGAAGGAGTTGTTCAGCGTGCGCCCGCGCATGTAGGCCAGTGGAGCGACCTCGATCGTGCCCGTCGCCATCAGCTTGGGCACGAGCTCCGGATCCATCATCTCGTTGAGCGCGTCGTACAGCGGGCGCAGGTACGGGTCGATCTTGTCCGTCAGGGTTCCGGGAAGGAAGCCCAGCCGCTCACCCGCCTCGACCGCAGGACGCGTCAGGATGATGCGCTCCACCTCGCGGCGCTGCAGGGCCTGCACGGCCTTGGCCATCGCGAGATAGGTCTTGCCGGTTCCGGCCGGACCGATGCCGAAGACGATGGTGTTCTCGTCGATCGCGTCGACGTACTCCTTCTGGCCCACCGTCTTGGGACGGATGGTCTTGCCACGGCTTGACAGGATCGCCTCGCCCATGACCTCGCTGGGGCGCGGCCCGGTCTCGTCGCGAAGCATGCGCGCGGAGCTCTGCACGTCGGCCTCGCCCAGCGCGTGGCCGGCCTTGGTCATGTGCAGCAGCTCGTCCACGAGGACGCGCGCGGCGCGCACGGCCTCGGCCGACCCGCGCAGAGTGATCTCGTTGCCGCGCACGTGCACGTCGACGTCGGGATGCGCGCCCTCGACCATGCGCAGCAGCCGGTCCTGCGGTCCGAGGAGCTGCACCATGGCGACCCCGTCGGCCGTGACGGTCTCGGTGATGTCGTCCGATCCGGGGTCAGCCACCGACGAGGCTCTTCTCTCCGAGGCCACCCGCGAGCACGTGCGCGTGGACGTGGAACACGGTCTGGCCGGCGCCGGCTCCGGTGTTGAACAGCAGCCGGAAGTCGCCGTCGGCGTGCTCGGCCGCGAGATCGTTCGCGAGCTGGATCACCTCGGCAAGCAGCGAGGGGGCGCCCGCCGCGAGGGCCGCGACGTCGCGGTACTCCTGCGTCTTGGGGATCACGAGCAGGTGCACGGGCGCCTGCGGGGAGATGTCCTTGATGGCGAAGACGCGCTCGGTCTCCGCCACGATCTCGCCCGGGATGTCGCCCTGCAGGATGCGGGTGAAGATCGAGGGTTCTGCCATGTCGTCCAGTCTATGCGCGGGGCTCGATGCGCGGCCGGGACTCACCAGCGACCCAGGCGCGCGTTCAGCAGAGCCAGGGCCGCGGGTCCGGCCGTCGACGTGCGCAGCACGGTGTCGCCCAGGCGCACGAGCCGGGCGCCCGCGTCGCGCAGGCGCTGGAGCTCCTCCGGCGCGATCCCGCCCTCGGGACCGACCACCAGCAGGATGGATCCCGCGTCCGCGACGTCGGTCGTGCTCAGCCGCTCGTCGGCGGTGGGCTCGAGCACGAGGATGTGGTCGGCGCGGGCCGCCAGCGCCGCAGTCGTCGCGATCGGCGCCACCTCGGGGAGCCACGCGCGGTGCGCCTGCTTGGCCGCCTCGCGCACGATCGTCCCCCAGCGCGCGCGGCCCTTCTCCGCCTTGGGGCCCTCCCAGCGCGACACGCTGCGCGACGCCTGCCACGGCACGATCTCGTCCACGCCGAGCTCGGTGGCCGCCTGCACAGCCAACTCGTCACGGTCGCCCTTCGCGAGCGCCTGCGCCAGCGCGATGCGGGGCCGGGGTACGTCCTCGACGCGGCGGGCGGCGATCCGCACCACCACCTCGCGCGGCGCGACGCTCTCGCACGCAC
>NZ_JAPSJA010000110.1 GCF_031178525.1 Microbacterium sp. | reverse complement strand
GGGCGGGCTCGGAGGCGAAATCGATCATGACGGTGTCCTTTCTTCGAAACGGGTGGCCCGGGAGGGCCGTGGATCACCCGGGCAGGGCCGGGAGCGGGGTGGCGGAGAGCACGCCCAGCAGCATGGGCGCGACACCGAAGCACAGGAACGCCGGCAGGGTGCAGGCCCCGAGCGGCAGCAGCAGCCGCGAGCCGAGCTTCGCCGCACGCAGCCGCCCGTCGGTGCGCGCACTCTGGCGCTCGTGCGCAGCGGTGGCGCGCAGCAGCTCGACGCCCGGCACGCCGGCGTCTCGGGAGAGCGCGAGCACAGCGGCGGTCTCCTCGCCGCCGGGCCGCGGACCGCCCGGCGCCTGGGCGACCAGGCGCTCCGCGCGTTCGATCGACGCGCCGCCGCTCAGCGCGATGGCCGTGAGCTCCGCGTGCATGCCCGGGGTGCCCGGCGGGGGCTGGGCCGCGCGCACGAGTCGGCGGGTCCAGGTGCGTGCGACAAGCAGCAGCGCGAGTCCCGCCACGAGGCACGCGATGCCGAACGGGTTCGTGAAAAGCACGCCGAGCACATCGAACCCCAGCGCGGCGCCGAGGAGCAGGCCCGCGAGCGGCAGCCACGTCATCAGCCGCGCGGTCCCGGCGGGTTCGGCGAGCGCGATCCGGACGTCGTCCTGCGCCTCGCGCGCGTCCCGCAGCGCGGCCGCGATCGAGCGGAGGCAGTCGGCCAGCGGCGCGCCGACCGCCGTGGCGATCTCCCACGCCGCGGCGACGTCCCGCCACGGCTCGCCGCCCCGACGCTCGGCCTCCTCCTCGATCGCCTCGGAGAGCGGGGCGCCCGCCGACGCCCGGCGCGCGATCCGCTCGGCGGCGGCGTCGCCCGTCCCCGCGAGGTGCCGCCACGCGGCGTCGGGCCCGGCGCCCGCTTGCAGCAGCACCGCGAGCTTGAGAACGCGTCCGGCGATCGCTGCCGCGTCGTCGCCCGCCCGGCTCTGCGCGCGTCGCGAGGAGATCCGGCTTCCGGAGGAGGATCCGGGCGGATTCCTCCTCTCCTCGATCGATCTCCTCTTCTTGTCCTGCTGCCGCCTCTTCTTGTCCTGCTGCCGCCTGTCCGCCACCTTCGGCTTGACGTCCGGCTTCGGCTTCTTGCGCGGCTTCGGCACGGTGCTGCGCCCCGAACCAGTGATCCCCGCGGTCATGCCGCCTCCTTCCAGGGCGCGACGGGTTCGATGCCCAGCCGGCCGCCCGCCTCCGTGAAGCGACCGACGCTCGCCAGCCGACGCGATCCGTCGGGTCGCCGTTCGAGGTGCAGCACATACCCGATGGCGCTGCACACCTGTCGCGCGACCGCGTGATCGTCCATGCCCGCGAGAGCGCCGAGCGCCTCGAGCCGGGCCGGCACCTCGGCGAGGCCGCTGGCGTGCAGCGTGCCCGCGCCGCCGTCGTGACCGGTGTTGAGGGCGGTGAGCAGCTCGCGCACCTCCTCACCGCGGCACTCGCCCACGACGATCCGGTCGGGCCGCATGCGCAGCGACTCGCGCACGAGCCGCGCGAGGTCGATCGCGCCGGCGCCCTCGAGGTTCGCCTGCCGCGCCTCGAGGGACACATGGTGTGGATGCGCGATGCGCAGCTCGGCGACGTCCTCGATCGTGACGATCCGCTCGTGCGCCGGCGCGTGCGCGAGCAGTGCGCCGAGCAGCGTCGTCTTGCCGGTGCCCGCGGCCCCGCTGATCAGCAGGTTCGCCCGGTCGCGCACGATCCGGACGAGCCAGCGTCGCGCGTCCTCGCCGAAGGACCCGCCGCGGCACAGCGCATCGAGGTCGGCGCCGCGCAGGCGCGGGATGCGGATGGACAGCGCGGTGCCGCTCGTCGCGACCGGCGGCAGCACGGCATGCACGCGGATGCCGTCCTGCAGCCGCACATCCACGCACGGCGTCGCATCGTCGATGTGGCGCCCACCGCGGGCGATGAGCGCCGTGGCGAGCTCGCGCACCTCGCGCTCGGACGCCCGCCACGCCGGGTCGGGCCGCGGCCCGTCGCCGCGGTCGACGAACAATCCGGTCGCGCCGTTGACGAACACGTCGGTCACGGCTGCATCCGACAGATACGGTGTGAGCGCGCCCAGCGGCCCGGCGGGGGCGACCTCGTCGTCCGCGGACACCCCGGCATCCGGGTTCCCCCGGGCGCGGGGCTGCACGACGAACGGTTCGGCCATGATCCGACGGTAGGAATGCGAGACGCCGCGCCGGCCGTGATCCGAGCCGCCGCGGCACAAACCGGGTGGGGCCGCGCCTGTGGACGACCGGTACTCCCTTTCGTCGGTATCAGGCGGCGCGCACCGGGCGTACGTTCGGAGCGCGGGGACATCCCGCGCGGAGCCGGCATGACCCGGATTCCGGATCGCCGCACCGACGCGGCGGAGCACACACGGATCGGACGTCGCAAAGGAGCGCACAGCCAGATGAGCGCCGAGAACACCATCGACCACCTGCTCAGCGAGACCCGGCGCTTCGCGCCCTCGCCGGAGTTCACCGCGAGCGCGATCGCCGGCGCCGACCTCTACGAGCGGGCCGACAGCGACCGCGAGGGCTTCTGGGCCGACCAGTCGCGCGAGCTGCTGCACTGGCACACCCCCTTCACGCAGGTGCTCGACTGGTCGAACCCGCCGTTCGCGCAGTGGTTCGCCGACGGCGAGCTGAACGTCGCCTACAACTGCCTCGACCGCCACGTCGAGGCCGGCAACGGCGACCGCGTCGCGCTGCTGTGGGAGGGCGAACCGGGCGACGAGCGCCGCATCACGTACGCCGAGCTGACCGACGAGGTCAAGCGCCTCGCCAACACCCTGAGCGACCTGGGCATCGGCAAGGGCGACCGCGTGGCGATCTACCTGCCGATGATCCCCGAGGCCGTCGCATCCATGCTGGCGGTCGCGCGCCTGGGCGCCATCCACTCGGTCGTGTTCGGCGGCTTCAGCGCCGACAGCCTTCGCGCACGCATCGACGACGCGGGCGCCAAGCTCGTGATCACCGCGGACGGCGGCTGGCGCAAGGGCAAGGTCTCGCCGCTGAAGCCGGCCGTCGACCAGGCGCTCGCCGACCGCAACGGCCAGGGCGAGCAGGAGACCGTCGAGCACGTGCTGGTCGTCAAGCGCGGCGAGAACGAGGTGGAGTGGGTGGACGGCCGCGACGTCTGGTACCACGACGTCGTGCCGCAGGCATCCGCCGAGCACGAGGCACAGGCGTTCGAGGCCGAGAACCCGCTGTTCATCCTGTACACGTCGGGCACGACCGGAAAGCCCAAGGGCATCCTGCACACGTCCGGCGGCTACCTCACCCAGACGGCGTTCACGCACCGCAACGTGTTCGACCTGCACCCGGAGACCGACGTGTACTGGTGCACGGCGGACATCGGCTGGATCACCGGGCACTCGTACGTCGTGTACGGCCCGCTCGCCAACGGCGCGACGCAGGTGCTGTACGAGGGCACGCCGGATCACCCGGAGCAGGGCCGATGGTGGGACGTCATCCAGAAGTACGGCGTGACGATCTTCTACACGGCGCCCACGGCGATCCGTGGATTCATGAAGCAGGGGCGGCAGATCCCGCAGGCGCGCGACCTGTCGTCGCTGCGCGTGCTCGGCTCCGTCGGCGAACCCATCAACCCCGAGGCGTGGGTCTGGTATCGCGAGATCATCGGCGCGGGCAGGACCCCGGTCGTCGACACGTGGTGGCAGACCGAGACCGGCGCGATCATGGTGTCCGCCCTCCCGGGCGTGACGGAGACCAAGCCCGGGTCGGCGCAGGTCGCGCTTCCCGGCATCTCGATCGACGTCGTGACGGATGGCGGCGAGCCCGTCGGCAACGACGCGGGCGGCCTGCTCGTGATCACCGAGCCCTGGCCCAGCATGCTGCGCGGCATCTGGGGCGACCCGGAGCGCTTCAAGGCGACGTACTGGGAGAAGTTCGAGGACAAGGGCTACTACTTCGCGGGCGACGGCGCGCGTCTCGACGAGGACGGCGACATCTGGCTGCTGGGCCGCGTCGACGACGTCATGAACGTCTCGGGCCACCGCCTCTCCACCGCCGAGATCGAGTCGTCGATCGTGGCACACGAGGCCACCGCCGAGGCGGCCGTGGTCGGGGCGTCGGACGAGACCACCGGCCAGGCGGTCGTGGCGTTCGTGATCCTGAAGGAGAGCTACCTGCGCGAGCACAGCCCCGAAGGGCTCGCGCAGCAGCTGCGCCAGTGGGTCGCCGAGCAGATCGGCGCGATCGCGCGTCCGCGCGACATCTACATCGTCGGCGAGCTGCCCAAGACGCGCTCGGGCAAGATCATGCGGCGCCTGCTGCGCGACGTCGCCGAGGGTCGCGAGGTGGGCGACACCACGACGCTCGCCGACACCGCCGTCATGAGCGTCATCTCCGCCCAGGTGCGCTGATCAGAGGGAGGGCGCCGTCCGGCTCGCGGACGGCGCCCTCCCTTCGCACAGATCAGTCCGTGGCGAGTCGGAGCGCCCTACGCGTAGAGGAACGCGACCTCGACCTCGACGGGCGCGTCAAGCGGCAGGACGGGCACGCCCACGGCGGATCGGGTGTGGCGACCCGCGTCGCCGAAGATCTCGCCGAGAACCTCGCTTGCCCCGTTGATGACGCCGGGCTGCCCGGTGAACGCGGGGACGGATGCGACGAAGCCCGTGACCTTCAGCACACCCGTGATCCGGTCGACGCCGCCCACCGCGTCCGCGGCCGCGGCGAGCGCGTTCAGCGCACACTGACGCGCGAGGCCCTTGGCGTCCTCGGCCGTGACCTCCGCGCCGACCTTGCCGGTCGCGGGCAGCTCTCCCGCCACCATCGGCAGCTGACCCGAGGTCTGCACCACGTCGCCGTGCGCCATCGCGGGGATGTATGCCGCGACGGGGGGCACGACGGGCGGCAGCTCGATGCCGAGCTCCGCCAGCCGGCCGGCGACCGTCACTGCCCGCTCTCGAACTGCTTGGCAGCCTCGGCCGCGTGGCCGAGACCCGCGTTCGCGGCGCCGCCGCCGGCGGGGCGCTTCAGGTAGGCGACGAGCCCGCCTTCGTTGTTCGGCACGACCTGCACGAGCTCCCAGCCCTGCTTCCCCCAGTTGTTCAGGATGGCGGCCGTGTTGTGGATCAGCAGGGGCGTGGTGAGGTACTCCCACGTGGTCATGGAGCGTCCTTCCGGGTGCGAATGCCGGCGGCATGCGCGCCGGGGAACGGGTGTGCGGCCGCCACGACGCGCCCGGGATCCGGAAATCGCTCAGGGTGACGGCTTACGATCACCCTATGCCTCTAGGAAAAAGGACGGCCAGCGGTGTGCTCGGCGGTGTGCTCGGCCTCGTCGGCCTGAGCGCGGTCGCGGGCGTTCTCGTCACCGCCACGGTCACCCCGGCCATCGCCGTGTCGGGCTACGCCGCGTCGAGCGCGATCACGCTGTTCGACAAGCTCCCGAGCTACCTCGAGGTCGACCAGCCCATGCTGCCGACCACGATCTACGTCGACGACCCGAATAGCGACGAGCCGTACGAGCTCGCGTCGTTCTACGACCAGAACCGCACGCCGGTCACGTGGGACGAGGTCCCGCAGGTCATGTACGACTCGATCCTCTCGAGCGAGGATCCGCGCTACTACGAGCACGGCGGCGTCGACCTGATCGGAACCGCGCGCGCCCTCGTCAACAACGCCGGCGGCGGCGACACCCAGGGTGGTTCGTCCATCAGCCAGCAGTACGTCAAGAACGTGCTGATCCAGGAGTGCGAGAAGGATTCGCCCGATCAGGAGACGCTGCTCGCCTGCTGGACGAAGTACACCACCGCCGACGGCGCCGAGGGCTATGAGCGCAAGCTCCAGGAGATGCGCTACGCGATCGCCATCGAGAAGGAGTACTCGAAGAACGACATCCTGCTCGGCTACCTGAACATCGCCAACTTCGGCGGCGTCACGTACGGCATCGAGGCCGCCGCGCAGTACTACTTCGGCGTCTCGGCGAAGGATCTCAGCATCGTGCAGGCGGCGACGCTCGCCGGCATCGTGCAGAACCCCAACTACTACCGCATCGACCAGCCCGACAACGAGGTCAACGGCGAGGCGAACGGCTACGAGGCCGCGAAGGACCGCCGCAACTACGTGCTGACGCGCCTCTATGAGGACGGCAAGATCACGGAGGCGGAGTACAAGGAGGCGCACGCCGCCCCCGTGGAGCCGAGCATCCACCCGCGCGAGAAGGGCTGCTCCGCGGCCGGCGGATCCGCGTATTTCTGCCAGTACGTCAAGTCGGTCATCGAGTCCGACCCGAACTACGGCCCCGAGGCGCTGCGCCGCGGCGGCCTGAACGTCCACACCACGCTCGACCTCAACGTGCAGCTGCCGGCCGAGCAGGCGATGCGGGACAACGTCCCCGCGTCCATGCCGGGTGTGCAGCTCGGCTCGACGGCCGTCACCCTGCAGGCCGACACGGGGCGCATCCTGGCGATGGCGCAGAACACCAAGTTCAACGAGTCGGCCGAGGCACCGGCGGGCGAGACCTCCCTGGTGTTCGCGGCGGACCAGACGCACGGCGGATCGATCGGATTCGCCGTCGGATCGACGTTCAAGGTCTTCACGCTGCTGGACTGGCTGGAGAAGGGGCACTCGATCAACGAGCGGCTCAACGGCGTCAACCGCCAGGCGTTCCAGGGATTCAACTGCGACGGCGCGCCGATCCCGCAGACCAGCAAGGTGGGCAACTTCGCCAACGACCCGGGCTGGACGGGCAGCATCTCGCAGTTCACCGCGCGCTCGCTCAACTCGGGCTACTTCGCGATGGCGTCGCGTCTGAACCTCTGCGACATCTTCCGCGTCGCCGACCGCCTGGACGTGCGCACCGCCGACCCGAGCACGGGGGCGACCCAGAAGATCATGGATCGGGAACCCGGCCCCTTCCGAATCCTCGGATCGGACAACATCGCCCCGATGAAGATGGCCTCGGTCTACGCGACGATCGCGAACAACGGCATCCAGTGCCAGCCGAAGGCAATCGACAAGATCACCAACATCGACGGCGAAGAGCTGCCCGTGCCCGAGACCGGGTGCGAGCAGAAGATCGCGCCCGAGGTCGCCGCGACCGCGGCCGCCGCGCTCTCTACCGTCATGAACGGCGGAACCGGTGCCAACGCCAACAACTACGACGGCATCCCGGTGATCGGCAAGACGGGAACCCACCAGGAGTGGCAGACGT
Organism: Microbacterium sp.; assembly: GCF_031178525.1. GTDB lineage: Bacteria > Actinomycetota > Actinomycetes > Actinomycetales > Microbacteriaceae > Microbacterium. Next base: position 1,202 of record NZ_JAPSJA010000110.1, on the reverse strand, counting down.
CGATGGTGCAGGCGTCGACCAAGGCCGCCACCTTCGTGTGGGTCGGCAACATCCAGGGCGAAGCCGACCTCTTCCACCTCTACACCGATCGGGGTGTGGTGTCGAACCTGCGATACGCGGTCTCCCGGGCGATCCAGGGCGCGGCGAACGTCGCCTACCCGGGCGGGCAGTTCCCGCCGGCCGACGCGAACCTGTCGCGGCAGATCCTGGCGGACCTTCCGAGCGTGATCGGTCAGACGGTCGACCAGGCGAAGAACACGCTGTGGAACGCCGGTTTCTCGCCGGTCGTGGGCGAGCCGGTCGCCGGCACGCAGGCCGAGGGCCTGATCGAGTCGCAGGATCCCGGCGCCGGTCGCGTGGCCGCCGGAACCACCGTCACGATCCGTCCGAGCAACGGCAAGGGCAGCACCGTGCCCGACGTGAAGGGCTCGTCGCTCGGGGACGCGATGCAAGCGATCTCCGGCGCCGGTCTCAACGCCCAGCGGGGCGAGTGCGACCAGAAGAAGGGCGCCGGCGCGGGCCGCGTCACGGGCACCAACCCGGGCGGCGGCGAGATCGTGCCGCAGGGCACGACCGTGTCGGTGAACTACGAAGCCGCCAAGTGCGCGGGCGACGACGACTAGTGGGTTCTGTCACTCGCGGCGCGGCCGCGCGGGGCGCCGGCGCGGGGGCCGGGGCGGCCGCGGCCGGCGGGGGGGGGGGCGGGCAGCGCCAGCTGTTCACGGGTCGCCGACACCGCGTACGCCTGCTGGAGCCGGGTTCCGCACCGATCCGCATCCTGCACATCTCCGACATCCACATGGCGCCGTGGCAGCGCCGCAAGCAGCGCTGGATCGCCGGACTGGTCGGGCTGCGCCCCGACCTCGTGGTGAGCACGGGCGACGCCCTTGGCCACGCCGAGGGGCTCGAGGGCGTGCGCCGCGCGCTGTCACCGCTGCGCGGTGTGCCGGGCGTGTTCGTCCACGGCTCCAACGACATGTGGGCGCCGGGGCCGCGCAATCCGCTCAAGTACTTCTCGGGACCGTCCGACGCGGCGCCCGAGGCCGTGCGGCTCGATACCGCGGCGCTCGATGCATTCATGACGGACGACCTCGGCTGGAGCAGCGTCGACAACGGCGCGGCCGGGATCACGGTGCGCGGAAGCCGCGTGCGGCTGTTCGGCGTGGGCGACGCGCACCACGACCTCGACGACCTGGGGGCGG
>NZ_JAPSJA010000109.1 GCF_031178525.1 Microbacterium sp. | reverse complement strand
GCCGGATGAGCTCCTTGGCGAACGTCAAAGCGGTTCCGAGGGCGAAGCGCACCGGACGGTAGGCGCCGTGTGCCTTGAAGTAGTGCTTCATGATGCCGCGGTTGCGCATGATGTAGTACCGGTAGGCATTGCTCGACGCGTTGAGGTGGCGCACGCCCATGTCCCACTGCTTGATCTCACGGGTGCGGCGCAGTACGAACTCGTTCACGATCGCGGAGGTCGTCACACGCGAGGCGAGCCAGCCGTAGACGGAGTCGTCCCAGTAGATGAAGAAGCGCGGATCGGGCAGGCCGATCTGCGAGACCACGTCGCGGTGGATGAACATGCCCTCGAAGCACCCCGAGTTCATCTCGCGATAGCCCGACGCGTCGAAGCCCGCGGGCGCGAACGGGATCGGGATGCCGAGCGGGATCGACAGGCGGTACTGCCAGTAGAACTCGCTGCCGTCGTAGTCGTAACGGCGGCCCTGGATGCTGCGGAAGCGCGGCGTCCAGACCCCCATGCGCGCCAGCCCGTCCGGGAGCACCTCGACGTCGTCGTCCATGAGCCAGATCCACGTGGAACCGAGCTCATGCGCGACGCGCATCCCCTCGCTGAACCCACCCGATCCGCCCGTGTTCTCCTCGAGGCGGCGGTAGACGATCTCGCTGCCGAGGGAGGGGCGGAACGACTCCACGACGTCCGTCGTGTCGTCCGCCGACGCGTTGTCGACGACCACCACGTGACCGGGCTTGGGATCCATCCGCCCGATCGACTCGAGCAGCCCGCGCAGCAGGTGCGAGCGGTTGTAGGTGACCACCACGATGGTCGCCGATGCCGGATCGAACGACGCCGGCAGCGTCGCGTCCGGCGCGGGCGCGAGCGCCTCGCTCACTTCCCGCTCCCGGCGAAGATGTCGTCCCAGGTCTGCACCGAGGTGACCTTCTTGAGCTGACGCCGATACTGGCGCGCCAGCGTCCGCCAGTTCCACCACAGCCGGGCGTGCAGGCTCAGCGTCTCGAGCAGCATCGAGCGGAAGCGGTCGCGGTCGCGCGTGTAGATCTGCTTGCCGCCGCCGTCGGCCGACGAGACGAGCGCGCTGTCGTAGAACGGGATGCGCCACCAGTTCGCGTCGCCCTTGGCGAACTCGACCTCGGGCATCCGGACGTTCTTCGGCTGCGGCTTGTGGAACCAGTGGGCCGCGGTGTGCACGAGCGTGAAGGCGACCATCCTGATCCCCGACGGCGCGTGGTTGATCGTGAGGCGGCGCACCCGTCGGTAGATCGGGCGCCCCTTGCGTGAACGCAGCACCCGGTCGGTCTCCTTGTGCACGACCGTCTCGGGGAAGTCCTTGGCCTTGGCGCGCGCGTCAGGCATCGCCGTGGCGATGTTCTCGACCATGTGCTGGGGGCCCGACAGGACGTCCCGCAGGGCCTGCAGACGCAGCTCGGCGGGGTAGTACTGCATCATCAGCAGGTGCTTCATGCCGGTCTTGATGCTGGTCGAGACGAACGAGCCGCCCCGGGCCTTCTTCGAGTGCAGCAGCGCCGCCACCGTGCGGTTGCGGGCGTGGAAGTAGGCCTGCCAGTCGATCGCGTCGTCCTTGCCGATCCACGACACGTGCCACAGCGCCACACCGGGCATCGACACGGTCGGGAAGCCGGAGCGGCCCGCGCGCAGGCAGAACTCCGCGTCATCCCACTTGATGAACGCCGGAAGCGAGAGCCCGACCTTGCGGATCGCGGCGGTGGGGATCAAGCACATCCACCAGCCGTTGTAGTCGGCGTCCATGCGCATGTGCAGCTGCTTGGTCTGGCGCAGGTTCGTCACGCCGAAGTCGTGCGGCATGAGCGAGTCGGCGAACAGGTTGCGCCACATGAACTGGTCCTCGTCGACGACCTCGGCCCAGGCGTGCAGCTTGGGGCGGTCGAGCAGGTCGAACATGTGGCCGCCCACGAGCGTGGGCTTGGTGGTGTACCGGCCGAACACGATCGAGCGCCGGAGGGACTCGGGCTCGATGCGCACGTCGTCGTCCAGCAGCTGCACGAAGTCGCTGTGGGGGCGCTTGAGCGTCTCGGACATGGCGCGTGCGAACCCGCCCGAGCCGCCGAGGTTCGGCTGGGTGATGAGCTCGAGCTGCTCCCCGAGCGCGCCGGCGACCTCGGGGAAGTCGGGCTGGGCGTCGACGCGGTCGGTGCCCTGGTCGACGAGGAAGACGCGGTCGACGAGCTCCATCACCTCCGGGCTCTCCGTCAGCGCGCGAAGGGTGTCCACGCAGTAGTCGGGCTTGTTGTACGTCGTGATGCCGAGGGAGGCCTTGCCGGTGCGCACCGGGTCCTGCTCGGTGGTCCACTCAGCGCCCTCGAAGATGGCGTCGTCGGCGTCGGTCGCGATGTCGAACCAGATCCAGCCGCCGTCGCTGAACTGCGTCAGCGCGATGTCGAACGTCGCCTCGCTGGATCCCGTCACGTCGCGCGTGTCGAGCCGCTGGCGCACGCCCGCCCCGTTCGAGCGGAACAGCAGGATGGTGGCGGCGCCCGTCGTGCGCACCGTCAGGCGTACCTCGCGGATCGGCGTCCAGTGCTGCCAGTAGGCCGCCGGGAAGGCGTTGAAGTACGCACCGAACGACACACGGCGCCCGGCGACGACGCGCGCACGCGTACGGCCGAGCACGTTGCTCAGGCGGGCGTTGTCGGAGACGCGGAGCGGGCTCGACTCGGCCTCGATCTTCACGACCGACCATGCGTCGGGGTCGGCGTACAGCGGCAGCAGGTCGGGGTCGCGGTCGAGGGGGAAGACCACGTTCTGGAGGACGTAAACCAAGGGCGGGCTCCGAACGATATCAGCGTGAGTGCCGCCGGACGGGCGGCGGCGGACCGCCCACGAGCCTACCGTGCGCCCTGGAGCGGATCCTGGGACCCGCCCCCACCCGCGACATCGCGGATCCGCTCGCGCCACGAGCGGGACTGACCGGCCCGGACCGCGCACACCACCAGCATCATCCAGCCGAGGCCCGTGAGCGTGAAGCTCTCGAACATCGAATCGACGAGCAGCGCGACGAGCATGAGCGGGGTCCACGCGTACACGACGGACCGGCGGGCGCCCGCCACGAGCCAGGACCGCACCATCGCGACCGTGCACAGCACGGCGAACAGCAGCAGGCCCGCCCACCCGACCTGGATCAGCACGTCGAAGTAGGCGTTCAGAGCGGACGCGTGGGTGTCGTCGAGGGAGAAGTTGATGACGTTGAACGGGTAGGGCGCGCCGTCCCCGGCGCCGCGCAGCCAGGGGCCGTGCCATCCCCATCCCTGCACGGGACGCGGCCGCACCCAGTCGAGGATGACATTCCACAGATCCGCGCGGGTCGAGAAGTCGGATGCCGCGTCGAGCAGGCGGATGATCCGGTGCCGCAGCAGGTAGCACGTCGCGAGCACGAGGGCGACGACGGTTCCGATCACGATGTGGGTGCGCCCGCGACGCTCGGGCTCCGCCCTCCGCACGATCCCGAGCGCGAGTGCCCCGACGCCTACCGCGACAGCCAGCACCAGCACCGTGGGCGATGCCGACAGCACGGCCAACAGGCCCGCGAGCGTGAGCGAGAACACCGACAGCCGCAGGGAGATCGACTGCGAGAGCCATTCGATCGCGAACGTGATGAGCGCGAGCACGGCGACGAAGCCGAGCATGTTGCGCGTGCCGAACACGCCCTGCACCGGCCCGCCCTGGGCGATGTCGCCGGCGACGCCGAGGAACGGGAACGGGATGTCGAGCAGGATCCCCGACAGGATCTCGACCGCGAGCGAGAGCCCGAGCATCCACCGCAGGACGTCGCCCAGTGCCCGCACCGTCTGCAGCGTGTCGCGCACGTGCGCGATCACGAGCGCGAGCAGCCCCCATCCGAGCAGCTCCAGCCAGCCCCGCATCGTCGAGGGCTCGTCGAACGACCACAGCATGCTCGCCAGCGTCCAGGCGAAGAAGGCCAGCAGGCTCGTGGGTGCGAAGTTCAGGAGGCTCAGCTCGTCGCGCCGGGCGATGAGGATGGCGACGCCGACCACGTCGAGTGCGATGACGATCGTGACCAGCGTGACGGGGCCCGCGGTGCGGGTGATGAGATGCGCGGCGAACACGGCGCCGAGCGCCGCGATCGTGAAGGCGCGCGCGAAGTCGGCCGATTGCAGCAGCCGGAGCAGTGAACCCGGCGGCGCATCGCCGGCGGTGGTCATCGCGCGGGCTTCCCCGTCACGGGTGCGTCCGCGCCCACCCCGACGATCGGGGCGAGCTTCATCTTGAAGGAGAAGAGCACCGCGAACGTCCAGCCCCACAGCATGATCGGCCCCGACTCCGTCAGGCCCTGTACGAGCAGGATCGCGACCACCAGGGGCGCCAGCATCGAGATCGGGGAGTACGGGCGGTTGGCGTCGAGGTCCCAGCGGGGGCGATCGACCGCGAAGAACCACGCACGCCAGGTCATCGCCGCGTACGTGACGAACATCAGGATGACGCCGATCGCGCCGAGCTGGAGGAAGACGTCCAGCCACATGTTGTGCGCGTGGAACACCGACAGCCCGTGATCGACGATCCAGCCGTCGAAGGCGGGGTCCCACGGCACCCAGGGGCTCGAGAAGCCGTTGCCGTGCACCGGATGCGTGATCGCACGCTCCCACACCGTGGTCCAGATCTCGTCGCGTCCCGTCAGCGAGTCGTCGCGTCCGAGCATCCCGAGCACGCGATCCCACAGCTGCATGACGAGCACCGCGCCGATCGCGCCGATCGCCGTGAACAGCAGGTAGCGGCGGCTGCGCTCGCCCGCGGTGCGCGCCCGCCGCATCACGAGCATCGCCAGCAGCACCATGAACGCGCCGGCGAACGCTCCGAGGGCCGTCGCCGAGCCCGAGCGGACGAACAGCACCGCGGTCAGGGCGAGCCACACGGTCTGCATCGCGGCGTACGGCGGATGCGTCGCCAGTCGGATCGCGAACACCGCGAACGCGAGCACGCACAGGATGCCGAGGTAGTTGGAGTTGCCGACGACGCCCTGGATGCGGTCGCCGATCAGGGCGTCGAACAGGTGGCCGCGCACCCAGTACCAGTGCGGGTCGAAGCCGTCGGGCGGCGAGACGAAGTTCGGCAGCAGCGGCTCACGACGGATCAGCGCGACCCACAGCTCGATCGCGATCGACAGGCCCATGACCCACTTCAGCGCGGCGTCGAGCGCGCGCAGCAGCTCCTGCCAGGTCAGCACGTGGGCGAAGAACAGTCCCTGCAGCGTGCCCGCGGCGAGCAGCGTCCACGTCAGGAGCGTGGCGGCTGGCCAGTTCGACCAGAGCACGGACACGAGCGCCCACGCGACGTAGGCCAGCGCCACCCACGGCAGGCGTCGCCACCGCAGGCCGTTGCGCCGGATGAGCGGCACCCAGATCGCGATCGTCGCCGCGCTCGTCGCCGCGAGCACGACGGCCGCGCCGGCCTGTCCGAGGAGGTTCCAGACCGCCGCGTGGGCCACTCCGGAGAAGATGACGAATGCGGCATACGCACGAAGGAACTGATGCGCAGTGGCCTCTCTCTCCGGTGCTTCCGGAGGGCTCTGAACCGGGTACCGCGTGATCTGGGCCATCGTGCCTCCCAGGCTACAGTGACGGCGCGGAATACCCTGGGGGCGTGCTTCTTCCGCTGACCAACGCCCCGCGCGATTACGCGTGGGGCTCTCGCTCGATGATCGCGACCCTCGAGGGGCGGGATCCCGCCGACTCCCCGGAGGCGGAGGTGTGGTTCGGCGACCACCCGTCGGATCCGTCGGATCTCGCCGACGGATCCGGTCTCACGCTGGATCGGTGGATCGCGGACGAGGGCGCGGCGCACGGTGTCACGGGCCGGCTGCCGTACCTGCTGAAGCTCCTCGCCGCGTCGACCGTGCTGTCGATCCAGGTGCACCCCTCCAAGGCGCAGGCGGAGGAGGCGTTCACCCGCGAGGCGGCGCTCCCGGAGGGGGCCGCGCGCAACTACGCCGACGACAACCACAAGCCCGAGATGATCGTCGCGCTGTCGGAGCGCTTCGAGGCGCTGTGCGGCCTGCGCGAGCTCGATGCGACGCGCCGCATGCTCGCGGCGTTCGGTGACGCGGCCGAGCCGCTGCGACGGCGCCTCACGGACGAGGCCGGTCTCGCCTCCGCGATCGGCTGGCTGCTCTCAGGCGACGCCCGCGACGTCGTGCATGAGATCACGGCCGCGCTCGCCGACGTGCAGTCGACCGAGTTCGCGGCGGAGCTCGCGAACGCCCGGCGGATCGCGGTCTGGTACCCGGACGATCCGGGCGTCGTGGTGGCGCTCCTGATGAACTACGTCGTGCTGCGCAAGGGCGAGAGCGTCTTCCTGCGCGCCGGCATGCTGCACGCGTATGTCTCGGGACTCGGCGTCGAGCTGATGGCGGCGAGCGACAACGTGCTGCGAGGGGGACTGACGCCGAAGCGGATCGACGTCGACGAGCTGCTGCGGATCCTCGACCCGACCCCTGCACCGGTGCCCGTCGTGCTGCCGGTCGCGGCGGACAACGGCTCGCGCGGCGTGGAGCGCTTCCCCGCGGACGTGCCCGACTTCGCCCTGCTGCGCGTCCGGGTCTCCGGCGGATCGGAGGCGATCGTGCGCCCCTCCGGTCCCCTCATCGTGCTCGCGACCCAGGGCGCCGTCTCGGTCGGCGGTGCGCACGCATCGCTCGACCTCGCTCCGGGACGCGCCGCTTTCGTGACGCCCGACGAGGCCGAGCTGCGGATCTCGGGCGATGGGGAGGCGTTCATCGCGCAGCCGGGCTCGCCGTCCGCACTCGCGGTGTCGATGGATGGGGACGTCGCCTGACTCCGGAGAATCCCGTCTCGGGATCGCGACACGCCGAGCGCGACACGCCGTGGCGCGTCAATGAAGGTTCACGTGCCGGTTGAGGCTTTACGATCTGCGGCTTGATAAATGCGAATGACACGGGTGTAATTACTTCCACACCGCCCGAGGGGGGCCTGGAGGAGTGGGAGAGCGAAATGTCTGCATCGCAGTACCGTTCCGGCGTACCGGACAACTGGTTCGTGGATCCGGTCAACCTCGGCGTGCCCGGCGTCCGCACGCCGCAGCCCGACGAGGACAGCGCGCTCGCGTGGCAGAGCGACGCGCTCTGCGCGCAGACGGATCCTGAGGCCTTCTTCCCCGAGAAGGGCGGCTCGACCCGCGACGCAAAGCGCATCTGCACGTCGTGCGATGTGCGCAGCCAGTGCCTCGAGTACGCGCTCCAGAACGACGAGCGCTTCGGCATCTGGGGCGGCCTCAGCGAGCGCGAGCGGCGCAAGCTCAAGCGCGCTGCTTCCTGACTCGCGGGCAGCGTCACGAGGCGCTCCCCGCCAATGTCGGTCTCCTCGGCGCGTGACGCCGGATCGCGCCTGACGCCGACCTAGGCTTGCCCGCGTCATGCCCCCCGCCGTTCACGCCATCCTCGTCGCGCGCGCCACGCCCGAAGCCGCCGCCCAGCTCGAACGCACCCTCGCCGCGCTGCGCGCGCAGGAGCGCCCGGTCGACGCCCTCACGGTCGTCGTGTGCGGGTCCGCCGAGCGCATGCGTGCGCAGATCGACGCCTCGGGAGCCGAAGGCGCGATCGAGGCACCCGCGGGCACCTCCTTCGCGTCGGCCGTGCGCCTCGCAGCGGCGCGGGTTCCCGAGGGACGCGCGATCTGGCTGCTGGCCCATGACACCCAGCCGGAGCCCGCGACGCTCGCGGCGCTGTCCGCCGCGCTCGAGCGCGCGCCCTCCGTCGCGATCGCGGCGCCCAAGCTCGTCGATGCGCATGATCCGGCGGTGATCGTCTCGCTCGGCATCAGCATGACGCGCTTCGGGCGCACGGTGGCGCTCGCGAGCGGGGAGTTCGACCAGGGTCAGCACGACGGCGACGACGACGTGCTCGGCGCCGACCTCAGGGGCATGCTGCTGCGCAGCGATGCACGTGCGCACCTGCTGCCCGATCCGGCCCTCGCCGGTGCGGACGAGGGCCTCGACATGGGTGTGCGCGCCCGGCTCGGCGGGCGGCGCGTGGCGCTGGCCCCCGGGGCGCGACTGCATGCGCCCGTCGGCGGCATGGCCGGTGTGTCGGAGCGCCCCATGGCCCGCGCGTTCGCCGTGCGCACCGCGCAGCTGCATCGCCGCCTGGCGTACGCCCCCGCCTGGGCGGTGCCGCTGCATTGGCTCTCGCTGCTGCCGCTGGCGCTGTGGCGCACGTTCCTCCACCTCGTCGCGAAGGCGCCCGCCCAGGTGCCGGCGGAATGGGCGGCCGCCGCCACCGTGATGGCGCGGATCGCGGCGATCACGCGTTCGCGGGGGGAGATCCGCGCCATCCGCACCGGTTCGTGGGCGCAGATCGCGCCGTTGCGGGCGACGAACGCGCAGCTGCGCGAGCATCAGGACCCCGACGACGGCGAGCC
>NZ_JAPSJA010000008.1 GCF_031178525.1 Microbacterium sp. | reverse complement strand
CCGGCTCCCGGCGCTGCAGGATCGCGGCCGCGAGGCCGATCGCCGCGGCGGACTCCCGCTGGGACGACTCGATGAACACGTTGTCGAGAGGCACCTCCGGCAGCTCCTCCTCGACCCGGTGCTCATGGGCCTTCCCCGTGACCACCGCGATCCGATCCGGTCCCGTCAGCGGCAGCAGCCGATCCCACGTGTTGCGCAGGAGCGAGACGCCCGATCCGGTGAGGTCGTGCAGGAACTTCGGCGCTTCCGCTCGGGAAAGAGGCCAGAGGCGGGACCCGACGCCGCCCGCGGGGATCACGGCGAAGAAGTCCTGGATCGGTGCAGACATGACTTTCAGGTCATTCGAAAGCGGGGTGGCGCACGGTGGCTCGGTGGCGAGCCTCGCTCAGCCGGTGAGTGTCTCCGCTGATGTTTGGGACAGCCGCAGCAGCAGCTGGTCGAGCTTGTCGGCCGTGTCCTGCCAGCCGGTGACGTCGATGCACTCGACCTGGCCCATGGCGCGCACGGGGTAGTCGTTGCCGTCCGGGTCGAGGCGGTCGCCGTAGAACAGGATGCCGTCGAGCGGCACGCCCGTCTCCTCCGCGAGGCGGCGCATCCCATAGGCCTTGTCGATGCCCTTCCGCGTGATGTCGACCGACGTGGAACCACCCGAGCGCACCTCGAGATCCGGCAGCCGTGCGGCGACCGCGTCGCGCAGCTGCGACTTGCGCTCGCCGGTCGGGTCCCACGCCTTCTTCGTCTCGACCGGTGCGGCCTGACCCAGTGCCGAGAACGTGATCTGCGACCCGCGATCCTCCAGGATCGGACCCCACGTCCGCGCCTCCCACAGGCCCAGGCGCTTGGCCTCCTCTTCGACGGCCGTGAGGGCGCGCTGCTTCTCGTCGGGGGTCAGGTCCTGGGCGTAGAGCATGACGAGCTCGTCGCCCTCGAAGCGGAAGTACTGCGTGCCGCATGTCGGCAGCAGGTGGAGGTGGGCGAGCGTCTCGGCGGGTGCGTGCGGCAGGCGGTCGACGACCTGAGCGCGGAACTGCGCGATCTGCCCGCCCGAGATGATCGCGACCTCGACGCGCTCGGCGAGTCGGATCAGCAGCTCGCCGATGCGGGGATCGATCGGGCTCTTCGACGGGGCGAGCGTGTCATCCAGGTCGAACGACACCACGCGAGGCGCAAAGGTCACGTCAGCGGCCCATGCCGGTGTAGGTCCAGCCTGCTGCGCGCCACGTCGCGGGATCGAGGACGTTGCGGCCGTCGAAGACGACCGGACGCGCGACCTTCGCGGCCGTGGCCGCGGCGTCGAGCTCGCGGTACTGCTTCCATTCCGTGACTACGACGACGGCCTCGGCGCCCGCGAGCGCCTCGTCGACCGATTCGGCGTAGTTCAGCTGGGGGTGCAGGCGGCGCGCGTTGGGCACTGCCTCCGGGTCGTGTGACACGACCTCGGCACCGAGGCCCTTCAGACGCACGGCGACGTCGAGCGCGGGGGAGTCGCGGATGTCGTCCGAGTCGGGCTTGAAGGCGAGGCCGAGCACGGCGACGCGGCGACCGAAGACGCGCCCGTCGAACGAGTCGACGACGCGGTCGACGAGGTGCTGGCGACGGCGAAGATTGATCTCGTCGACCTGCTTCAGGAAGGCGACGGACTCGCCGCGGCCGAGCTCCTCGGCGCGGGCCGCGAAGGCGCGGATGTCCTTCGGGAGGCATCCGCCGCCGAAGCCGACGCCGGCGTTCAGGAAGCGGCGGCCGATGCGCGCGTCGTGGCCGATCGCGTCGGCAAGCTGCGTGACGTCGGCACCCGTGACCTCGGCGATCTCCGCCATCGCGTTGATGAAGCTGATCTTGGTGGCGAGGAACGAGTTCGCCGCGACCTTGACGAGCTCCGCCGTGGCGTAGTCGGTCACGATGCGGGGCGTGCCGGTGGAGATCGCGCTCGCGTAGACGTCGTCGAGGATCGCGGTGTCCTCGTCCTTCGTGTCCGCCGCGACGCCATAGACCAGGCGGTCGGGCTCGATCGTGTCCTTGACCGCGAAGCCCTCGCGCAGGAACTCGGGGTTCCACGCGAGGCGCGCGCCGGTCGGGTTCACGAGCTCGGCCAGCCGCGCGGCAGTGCCCACGGGGACGGTCGACTTGCCGACGACGAGCGCGCCCTGCTTCAGGTGGGGGAGCAGCGACTCGACCGAGCTGTCGACGAAGCGCAGGTCGGCCCCGGCGCCGTCGCGGCGCTGCGGAGTGCCGACGGCGATGAAGTGCACATCCGCGTCGGCGGCGTCGGCGATGTCCGTGCTGAAGGACAGGCGGCCGGATGCGATGCCCGCGGACAGGATCTCCGGGAGACCGGGTTCGAAGAAGGGCGTCTCGCCCGCGGCGAGCTTGGCGATCTTCGCCTCGTCGACGTCGATGCCGACCACCTCGTGGCCCAGCGACGCCATGGCGGCGGCGTGCACCGCGCCGAGGTACCCGCAGCCGATCACGCTCAGCTTCATCCGGATTCGCTCCCATCCTGTCGGCGCGCCGCCGCGCGCACACACGGCCTCCATCCTCCCATGGATGGCGGCAGGTCCCGCCGTAGCCGAACGGGCCCGGCTCTCGCGGCCCTGCTCATGGCAGTTATCCACGTGGAGACGCGTAAACTCGATCCGTCGCCGTCCAAGGGAGTCACTGTTTTGTCAGGCGTGATCGTGCACGAGTGGCTTGAGCACTCCGGCGGCGCGGAGAACGTGTTCGAGGCGATGCTCGAGACGTTCCCGGATGCCGCCGCGTGGTCGCTCTGGGATGACTCGCACGGCCGTTTCCGCGACGTGCACGAGACCGTGCTCGCCCGCACGCCGCTGCGCTACAGCAAGACGCTCGCGCTGCCGCTGATGCCTGCCGTGTGGCGCGGGCTCCCGGAGATCTCGGCCGAGTGGATGCTGGTGAGCAGCCACCTGTTCGCCCACCATGCGCGCTTCGGCGGCGCATCCCGCGACATCCCCAAGTACGTGTACGCCCACACGCCCGCGCGCTACATCTGGACGCCCGAGCTCGACCGCCGCGGCGCCAGCCTGCCGGTGCGCCTCGCAGCACGCGCGTTCAAGCCGCTCGATCGCAAGCGTGCTCAGGAGCCGGTCGCGATCGCGGCGAACAGCCGATTCGTCGCCGACCGGATCGCCAACACGTGGGAGCGCGAAGCGGTCGTGATCCACCCGCCCGTCGACACCACGGTGTTCGCCGAGCAGCCGGAGCTCGACGACGCCGACCGCGCCGCGCTCCATGCCCTTCCCGACGGCTTCCTGCTCGCGATCTCGCGCTGGGTGCCGTACAAGCGGCTGGAGGCCGCGATCACGACGGGCGAGGCCACCGGCAGGCCGGTCGTGATCGCGGGACGCGGACCGGATGAGGCGCGCCTGCGCGCGCTCGCGGAGCGCTCACGGGCGCGCGTGCAGTTCGTGCACTTCCCCTCGCGTCCGCTGCTGCGCGCGATCTACCGCAAGGCGGCCGCGCTGGTGTTCCCGGCGATCGAGGACTTCGGCATCGTCGCGGTCGAGGCCATGGCGTCGGGCACGCCCGTGCTGGCGAACGCCTACGGCGGCGTGGCCGAGTCGGTCGTGGACGGCGTCACGGGCGCGCACGTGCACGACTGGCAGTCGCCGACCGAACTGCGCGCCGCGCTCGATCTCACCCTGCGCTCGAACGCGCGGGCCTGCCGCGCGCGCGCCGAGGACTTCAGCCGCGAGCTGTTCGGCGAGCGCATAAAAGCGTTCGTGCGGCATGCGCACGCGCCGGTGAGCGCGGTGGCCTGAGCAGCTCGTCAGAGGTCGGCGAGCGGGGACGCGCGGTGCAGCACGCCGCCGGGTGCCCACGCGTCGACGATGCGGGGTTCGGTTGTCGAGACGCGCGCCAGGAGGTCCCGTGTGAGTGAGACGGACTCGTCGCCGTCCGTGGCGCACCAGCTGTGCGCGAGGGTCCGCAGACGGTCGCGGTCGACATCGCTTGCGCCGGCCACGAACGCGCGAACGTCGTCCGCCGAATGCAGCGCCGGGAACGTCTGCTCGTCCTCGAGGAACGGGTAGACAGGCGCGCGCCCGTCCAACCGGATGTCGGCGGTCGGGATGCCGAGCAGCGCCGACTCCCACGCGACACCGCTCGAGGACTGGATCACCCAGCGCGGGCCGCGGCGCAGCAGGTCGACCGTCAGGCCCCCACGGTGCAGCGACCACGTCTCGGGCATGAGGCGCTCGAGCATGTCTGCGTCCGAGCGCGGGTGCGGCGCGACGAGCACGTCGCTGAGCCCCGCGTCCGTCATCATCGCGAACATCCTGCGCAGATCGGGCTCGGGGTCGGGCGAGACGGCGAAGACCCCGGGCAGGCCGGAACCGGTGAGGTCGGGCGCCGGCAGGTGAGTGATGTCGGTGCTGGGATTGCCGACCACCGCGATCCGGTCCGGAGCCGCGCCCGCAGCGGCGGCGACCCAGGCACGCTCGGCCCCGCCCCGCAGCGCGGCCAACGACACGGGCAGGTCCACCTGGAACCGCGTCAGGGGTGAGTGCGGCACGTAGACCACCGGCACGCCCTGCTGCTCGGCACGCAGGATGAGCGCCCGCAGAAGCGGGTGGGTCTGGCGCGCGAGCAGGATGTAGCGGAACGGCGTCAGATCGACGCCCTCGAGGCGGCGCAGCTCATGCTGCGTCGCGTTGACCGCGTGGCGCCAGGATGCGCGCAGCTCGGGGCGGTCGTGCTGCTTGAGAAAAGCGTCCACCCGCTGCTTCATCCGCCGCGCGACCGCGTCGTGCGCCGCGGGCCCCGCGATGGAGGTTTCACTCGCGCGCCGCAGCTCCGGAGCGACGCCGATCACGGGCGCGAGGGCGCGCTCCTCGTTCGGCGACCGCGTGACGACGAGCCCGCCGTTCGCGTGCCTGGTGCGCGAGCGAAGATACGGGCGCAGCGATTCCGGCACCACGAGCGACGCCGCGCGAGCCCGCAGGGCGCGTCGGGAGCGTGGCCGGGAGAACTGGATGTCGAACTCGGGGAGCAGGCACCACAGCAGGCGCTGCTCCCCGAGGTCGGTGTCCTGGGTGGGGGTCAGCCGTCGACCCGACGCAGCTTGCTGAGGGGCGCGAGCTCGCCCGGGAAGACGCGCTTCACGCCGTCGCCGAGAGCGGCCTCGATCACGCGGATGTCGCGCACGAGGTTCTTGAACCCGTGCGGCTCGAGGCTCGCGGCGTGGTCGCTGCCCCACATCGTGCGGTCGAGCGTGATGTGGCGCTCGACCGCCACGGCGCCCAGCGCGACGGCGGCGATGGAGATCTGCAGGCCCGGCTCGTGACCCGAGTAGCCGACGGGGACCTGGTAGCGGTCCTTCAGCGTCTGGATCGTGCGGAGGTTGGCCTCCTCGGGAGGCAGCGGGTACGTGCTCGTGGCGTGCATGAGCAGGAGCTTGTCGGTGCCGAGGATCTCCACGGCGGTGTCGATCTGCTCGATCGTCGACATGCCCGTCGACAGGATGATCGGCTTGCCCGTCGCGGCGAGCTTGCGCAGCATGCCGAGGTCGGTGACCGAGGCCGACGCCACCTTGTGGGTGGTGACGCCCATCTCCTCGAGGAAGTCGACGGAGGGCTCGTCCCACGGCGACGCGAACCAGTCGACGCCCTTCTCCTTCGCGTAGGCCGCGATCTCCGTGTACTCGGGCTTCTCGAACTCCACGCGGTAGCGGTACTCGAGGTAGGTCATGGTGCCCCACGGCGTCTCGCGCGGGGTCTGCTTCATGTGCTCGGGCGTCGCGATGTCGGGCGTGCGCTTCTGGAACTTGACCGCCTGCGCCCCAGCGTCGACGGCGACGTCGATGAGCTTCTTGGCGTTGTCGACGTCACCGTTGTGGTTCAGTCCGATCTCCGCGATCACGTACACAGGAGCGCCGGCACCTACGGTGTGGTCTCCGATGACAACCTTCTCGGTCGGCATTGCTCACCTTTTCGTTTCTCCGTGCCCGGATCCGGGCACGATGTCCTCATCCTAGCCGCGCTGTCCCCGGGAGCCGTGTGGAGCCGATCGCGTGGCCCCGAAGCCGCGGCTATCGGCCGGCGAGCACGCGGTCGACCAGTTCGCGCACGGCGCCGTCGCCCCCCTTGCGCGTCAGCACCACCCGTGCGGCGGCGATCACCTCTGGGCGGGCGTCGGCCACAGCCACCGGCCACCCGACCAGCCGCATCGCGCCGAGGTCGTTGACGTCGTTGCCGAGGTAGGCCGTGCGCGCGAGGTCGACGTCGTTCTCGGCCGCCCACTCGGTGATCGCGGCGGCCTTGTCGCCCACGCTGTGGATGATCGGCACCTGCAGCTTGCGGGCGCGGGCGCGCACCACCGGGTGGGTCTCGGTCGACAGGATCAGGAAGGGGATGCCGGTGCGGCGCAGCAGGGCGACGCCCATGCCGTCGGAACGGCTCACGCGGACGGTCTCGCCGCCGTCGACGTCCACCGTGGCGGTGTCATCGGTGTGCACGCCGTCGAAGTCGGTGACGATCGCGTCGACGGGAATCGCATCCGGCTGCTCGATGAGGTGGGCGAGCGCGCCGGCCATCGCGAACTGCGTCGGGTCGTCGATCTCGATCGCCGACCGCTCGGGCACCTCGACGATGCCGATGCGTCCGAAGAAGCGGTGCTTGGCGGCGCGGAAGCCTGCGGCAGAGAAGACGTAGAAGGCGCCGGTCTCGAGGTAGTGGGGTTCGCGGTCCTGGCGCCGGGGGCGGTGATGCGCCTCGTGGTTGATGGCCTCAGCGGAGCCCTCGGCGCCGCGGCGCCAGAGGAAGCCGTAGGTCTCGAATGCCGAGAACGCACTGTCATAGTCGCCACCCTCGACCAGGCGCACGGCCTCGGCGATGCTTTCGGACGGGATGAACGGCGACGTCGCCTGCAGGAAAACGACGGTCGATATCGTCACGCCACGACCTTCGAGATCGTCCATCGCATGCAGGATGGCGCTCTCGGACGAGGCGGTGTCACCGGCGATGTCTGCGGGACGGTGGATCACCTCGGCACCCGCGGCGGTCGCCACCTCGGCGATCTCGGCGTCGTCCGTCGAGACGCACACGCGATCGACGGCTCCCGAGCGCCGCGCCGCGGCCACCGCCCGCGCAACGAGCGGGACGCCGGCGACGGGCAGCACGTTCTTGCGCGGCACGCCCTTCGAGCCGCCCCGGGCGGGAATGACCGCGATGACCTCGCCGATTGGCTGCGCGGGCTGATTCATTGGGTCTCCTGGGTGAATGAAGCGGCGTGGTGCCCGGAACCACTCTCAGGCGTCCGGCCGAAGACGGTCACGCAGGTGCTTATGACGCGCTCCGAGTGATAGAGGGTGTCGCGTCCCGCTTGAGGGGTGTCCTCGGCCAGCACAAGCCGCTCGGTCGTGATCGCGGAGCGCTCCAGAGGAAGGAACTGAAGAAGGGTGGCGTCGAGAACGACGACGATGCCGGAGTCGACCCGGTCGAGCAGCGACACCACCTCGGCATTCTCATGACGGGCGGCGGAGAGGGCGCGGGGATGGATGCGCGCGTCGGGCATAAGCGCGGGGGAATCCAACTGCAGCAGCGCGACGCGCTGCCCGCCGCTGAGGGCCCGTTCGACTTCGTCGCAGACAGCTTCGGTGCGCGATCCGCGCGCGCGGAAGTCGCTCGCGAAGACGATGTCGGCCGCGATCGAGCGGTCCGGGCCTGCGGACCGGGACCCCAGGAAATCCGTCGGCGCAGCGAACGGGCGGGAGCCTCGGTCATCGGCCGGGATGTATGGCGTACCCCCCGCGGAGCGCTCGGACTGATGCCAGTCGACGTAAGCCTGGTAGTACCAGCGCCGCCGCGCGTCCATGTATCCGCGGTTGAACTCTCCGGCGCTGAGCGAGTCCCACCGGACGCGGTAGAAGGTCGTCGGCACGCGACCCACGACCGGGATGCCTTCCTGCGTGAAGGACCGGATGCGGTCGTTGAACTCGGCGTCTGCCGACCGGTTGAGCACGTCCCAGTAGCCGATCTTGTCGAAAACCGAGCGACGCACCATGAGGGAGTTCAGACCCTGCTGGGTCCACACCGGGTTGCCATTGATGCGTCCGAACTGCAGGTCGTCTGAAGCTCGGATGGAGTTAGACATGTTTGCGACGGAGCCGCTTTCGGCTTCCAGGTGGGCGACCTGCAGCTCGATCTTGCGGGGATGAGACCAGTCGTCGTCGTCGTGGATCGTGACGTACTTCCCACGCGAATGAGCCGACACCGCGATGTTCCTCGCCAGGTATGGACCGTTGTTCTCGCGCAGATGCACGACCTCGATCCGCGGGTCCCGCGCCGTCCACCGGTCAAGCGCCTCGGCGGCGGCCGGCGGCGAAGCATCGTCCATGATCAGGACCTGCAGCGCCTGGTGAGATTGGGCGAGCAGCGATTCGACGGCGGTAGCCAATCGCGGGCCGGGATCGTATGTGGGGACGATGACGGTCACGAGCGGTCCATACGGCGCGGTGCGGGCGGCCCGGCTCCTGAGGCGGTCGAACGGCGCTCCGTCGCCCGGCGCGAGTTCGACCGGCTCCAGGTCGTCCAGCGCGAACAGCGCGTTGATGGCGTCCAGCCACCGGTCAGCTCCGGCCGGATCCTCCGGCCGGTCTCCGGCGAACGGGTTGACTGCGTTGGCCGTGAACAGGTGCGGCTGGGCGATATCTTCCCGGCGGATGTGCATGCGGGCGAGCAGGCCGGGGAGGTCATGCGTCTCGCCCGCCGCGACGAGCAGTTCCACCAGCCGGAAGCGTCCCTCCTTTCGGATGGCCTGCGGGCCGAGGAGATCTGCCATCGTGCGCAGCAGCAGGACGGCGTCGGCCGCTTCGGCGGCGTTTCGAGCCTGATCTGCGAGCAGGGTGGCGAGACGGAGGTAAGGCTCGCGTGCGAAACCCTTCACGCGAGCGCGCAGCGCCCAGCGCGGAGCTCCGCTCCGCAGGGCAGCGAGCAGGTCGGCCGCGCGGTACCTGCCGTGTGAGGCGGCCAGGGCGAGCACATCCCTGCCCTCACGGGAGCCGTTCGCGCGAAGGTAGCCGTACAGCTCCTCCTCGCGCCGCAGGTATGCGAGTTCGACGGCGGTGGGCGTTAACGGCCCCGAGCGGACGCGGCGGTCGACCGCGACGCCCGCGGCCCGGTACAGGGCCTTCTTCAGGAGCGCACGCATGCGTACTTGCTTATCACGGCGTCGAGTGCGGCACGGGTGGGACGGAGGCGGGCGGCGACCGGGACGGGGAAGGTCCGCCCCTATAGTGGTCGGGGATCACCGTCCCCAGCCCCACGGACGAATCGTTTCACCGCGCGACGGGCGCGGCATCCGGGAGACTTCATGGCCGACGAGCACACACTGGACGAGCAGAACGTCGCCGGCGTCTCCGTAGGGTTCTGGAACCCGCTGCGCGAGGACGGTGCCGGACGTACGCGGCGGGTCAACAACATGGGCGACCTCCTCGGCCCGCTGGTGACGCAACTCGCGCTGGCGCACAGCGGGTGGGTTGATCCGGTGGCCTCCGCCGAACCGCCGCGCCGCCTGCTGACGATCGGGTCCATCGCGCACTTTGCCCGTTCCGGGGACGTCATGTGGGGGACGGGTGTGAACGGCAAGGCGCTCGCGCACACCCCGCGCAAAATCGAGGTCGACATCCGGGCGGTGCGCGGCCCCTGGACGGCCGCGGAGCTGACGCACCGGGGGTATCACGTCCCTCCGGTGTTCGGCGATCCGGCGCTCCTGTTGGGGTCGCTCATGCCGGAGATCCCGCGGCTGCCAGGCTGGGAGGGCCTGCGCCTCGTGGTGCCGAACTTCAACTCGTTCAGCGAATACCGCGATCAGGCCGAGACGCTAGCACAGCGCGGACTGACGCTTCTCAGCCCCGAGATGCCCCTGTTCCTCGTGTTGAGCGCGATCGCGCACGCGGAGTTCGTCGTCGGCTCGTCGCTGCACGCGGTCATCCTGGCCGACGCCTACGGCGTGCCGGCGCGCATCATCCGCTCGGGGGCAGAACCGGAGTTCAAGTACTACGACTACCTGCTCGGCTCCGGTCGGACGCGTCCCCGGCTCGCGCGCGACGTGAGCGAGGCGCTCGACCTCGGCGCCCATGAGAAGCCCGAGTTCGACGCCCCCGCCCTGACCGACGCCTTCCCGCGCGACCTCTGGGACCCGGGGCACCCGCTCGCAGGTGGCTCGCACGTGTTTTCGATCGCCCCCGAGGCGCTGTCCCTGTGGCGCGAGCGCGCGACGCGACGAGCGACCCGCGAGGAGCTCGCGGCGCGCGTGGAGGGACTCGTGCGCGACGCCGCGGCGCAGGACGGCGCTCCTTTCGGGGGGCGCAACGCGATCGCGGATGTGCGCCGGATCGCGCTGCCCGACGTGCACCTCGACCTGGGTGGACTGGGGGCAGAAGACGTCGATGCGGCAACGCCCTCAGCGCGGATGCGTGACGCACGCGTGCTGTCGCGCGATCTTCTGCTCGGCGTCTCGCTCGTGCACGACAGCGCGATCGACTGGCCCGAGCTCATCGAGCTCCATCTGGAGGATCGCGAGAACTCCCGACGCGTCGACCGGGTGTGGCACCTCTTCGAGCAGCAGCGGGGGCAGTGGCGGCTCGATCTCGACTTCCTCGTACCGCTCGAGGAGTTGGCAGATGGCGCGCAGTGGCGCGCCTTCGTCCGCATCGACGGTGAGCTGGTGCCGGTCACGGACGGAGTGCCGGTTCCGCTGAGCTCCGCGCACGCGCCGTCGGACGCCGGAGAGCCCGTCTTGCTCTCGCCGGGCGCCCTGACAGGAGTGCGATGATCACGCGCCGGATGCTCGTTCCCTTCCCTGCCTGGGAGGGGAACCCCTACCTCTCCATGCTGACGCTCATGACTGAGGCGGCGGGCTGGCGGATCGAGGGCCGCAAGAACGTCCCCGATCTGATGCGGCTCGCCACCGAGCTGGTCGTCGGCGACGTCGTGCACGTCCACTGGACCTCGCCAATCACGCGGGGCGCCGCGAACGAGGCGGACGCGGAGGCCAAGCGGCGCGAGTTTCGGGTGCTGCTGGAAGGGCTCCGGGCGCGCGGGGTCCGCATCCTGTGGACAGTGCACAACGAGATCGCCCACGACGCTCCCTTTCCGGCCGTAGAGCGCACGGTCGCCCGTGACCTCGCCGAGCTGTGCGACGTCATTATCCAGCTACACGAGCACACGTCTGCGTTCGTGGCCGAGTCGTTCGCCCTCCCGATGGACAAGCTCGTGACGCTGCCGCACTCCAGCTACCTCGGCGTCTATCCCGACGAGCGCGACGACCAGCTGGCCCGCAATCTCCTTGGGATCCCGGAGTCGGCGCCGACCGTCGGCTTCATCGGCCAGGTGCGTCCCTACAAGGGCCTCGACACCCTTATGCGCGCGGTCGACCTGGCCGCGGCCGAGGTTCCCGACCTGACGCTGCTGATTGCCGGCCGCGTGGCGCCCGAGGATGCGCCGCAGCTCGCCGCCTCCCTGCCGAGCGTCGCGCGCGTTGTGCTGCACACGGAGTTCGTCCGCGACGAGGATCTGTGGAAGTGGTTCCGCGCGTCCGACGTGGTGGCGCTGCCGTACCGGCGCATCCTCAACTCGGGCAGCATTCTGCTCGCCTCGACGTTCGGGCGTCCCTGCATCGTCCCCGACGACACGCCGCTGCCGAGCGTGTACGCGGACGAGTCGTGGGTGCGCGCATACGCGACGGCCGACGCGGATCGTGCGCTGGCCGATGCGATCGTCGCCTCCGTGCGGGCGGACGGCGTGGAGGGCGCCATGGCCGAGGGCTTCGCGCGAAGGCACACGCCGTTCGAGATGTCGCGCGCCTACCGCGCGATCCTCGCAGATCTGGACGCAAAGGGCTCGACGGGAACGTGATGAAAGAAGCGGCACTCGCGCCGGACGTCAGCGTGATCGTCCCCGCACACAACGTCGGTGCGTGGATCGGGCAGACGCTCCAATCCATCCTGGTTCAGACCGACCCCGCGCTCGAGGTCATCGTGGTGGACGATGCGTCGACCGACGACACACTCGAAGTGGTGACGCAGGCCGCGGCTCACGACGCGCGCGTGCGCGTTGTGACCGCGTCCGGTCGTGGCGGGGCGCAGGCGCGTGACCTTGGCGTCGAGCTGGCGACGGGGGAGTTCATCGCGTTCGCAGACGGCGACGACCTGATCCCCGCCGGGGCGTACGCGGCGATGCTCGAATCGGCGCGATCGAGCGGGTCTGACATGGTCGTGGGCAGCTTCTTCAAGTTCTTCCCGACCCGAACTTGGCACCCAACGCTGCGCTGGCCGGCCTTCGACCGGCCGCGCCGGCGCATCACGCTTCTCGACCAGCCCTCGCTGATAAACAATCGCGCCTGCTGGAACCGGCTCTTCCGGCGGGAGTGGTGGCTGGCCGAGGCCATCACATTCCCCACCGTGCCGCGATCGAACGACATCGTGCCGATGACGAAGGCGCTCACGCGAGCGTCGGCGATCGACGTCGTGACGGACTTCGTCTACCTCTATCGTGACCGCCCGGGCAGCGGATCCATGACCGCGAAGTCGGTCAGTGGCCGCGGCTTCGAGAGCTACCTCTCGCAGGAGGTCGAGTGCCGCGCGCTGATCGAGGCGGTCGGCGCTCCCGAGGTGCAAGACGAGTACGACAACTTGCTAGTCGACAAAGACGGCTGGGTTCACCTCTCCAAGTTCCTCCGCAACGAGGAGTGGCGCGCGGTGGATCCGGCTGCGCTTGAGCGCATCCGCAGCGCGATCGTCGAGATCGTGGCGGCCACCGCGCCCCGGAGGTTGCCGCGGAGCCGCGCGGACGTGCGCTGGACCTGGGCGCTCGCTGCGGAAGGGAGATGGGAAGAGGCGACTCAGCTCGCCGGCGCGATCGACGCTCCGGCGGATCGACGGGTGTGGCCTGCCCCCGAGGTGTGGCTCCAGCAGGCGAAGCGCCTCCTCGCTAACGGTGAGGGGACGCCCTCCTTCATCAGGCAAAGCTTGATCGCGCACCTGCTCGACCCCATCGCCACCAAGGCAGTGGCTCCCACCGCGGACCGGGCGATGCTGCTGGCCAGCGAGGTGGAATTTCTCCGCGAGGTGTTCGCGGACGTCGAGAGGGTCGCCATGAACGGCGCGCAGCACCAGGTGCTCCTCATGCTGCTGCAGGGCGAGACCGGGCGCGTCGCGCCGGCTATCCCCCGCCTCTCGCTGCTGTCGATCAAGCGCGTCGAGGACGGCGTGCAAATCGCGCTCGCCGCAGCGAACCCGGCGAGCGTCCTTGCCATCCGACTCCTGGCGCCCCACGCCGAGCACGAGGTGCGCGTCGTACGGGAGTCCGAACGGGTTAGCGGCATGATCCCGCTCGCGTCCCTCGGGACGTCGACGTGGAAGGTGATCTGCGCGATTCAGACCGAGTACGGCGTGGTTGAGCAGCAGCTCGCCGTACGCCTTGAGCACGTCGTCAGCCGGCTCGCCGAGCGCATGCTCACCGCGACGGAGGACCGGCAACTGCGAGTCCGGACCCTCGGCGGTGAGGCTGCAGCTTACACGGAGGAATTGCTGCTTCCGGCGCAGCTTTCGGCTGAGACGGTCCGCGCCGAGGTGCTTGGAAGGGACCTCCGGCTCACCGTGCGGGTGGCCCCCTCCGCACGCTTGGTCGCGGCACGACTTTGGAATGAGGCTACGGGGAACGCGGGCTCCCGAGCGGTCTCGCTGCGTCATCAAAGCGACGGGTCGGTGATTGTGGCGCGCACCGCGCATGACCTGCCGGATCGCAGCTGGACGGTGCTGGGGATGTTCGAGACGCCCGTCGGTAGGGTGGAGGTGCCGATCGCTCTCCAGCGTGGCGCCGTCGTGAGCACCAATCCGAGCTATCGCATCCGTGCCGTATCCGGCGGGGCGATCCGGGTCTCGCCGACGCGCGGCGACGCGACATCGACGCCGAAGGGTCCGGCGGCCGCCGGACGGTCGCGACGGACGGGCTGGAAGGCGCGGTTGAAGCGCATAGTGCCTACCTCGGTCTGGCGGACGGCGCGCGCGGCGCTGAGACGCTGATTCGGACGGCGCCGCGCGTGACCGCCCTGAGCGACTTCGTCAGCGCTGGAAGACCGCCAGGCTTAGCACCTTCGGCAACGCTGCGCCGGACGATGCAAGTGGGAGTCCCTTGTCGAGTACGTTTCTCTTTCCGACTTTCAGCAGACGCTCGTAAATCTGCGCGTAGCCGTCCGGCAGCGACGTGCCAGCGAACACACGCTCGGCCAGGTCGAGGACCGGCTCGGCGGAGTGAGGGACGTCGAACCCGTACTCGCGCGCGATGCTGGCGCCGAGCTGGAGCATTCCGGCCGGAGCGCTCCGCGGATCGCCGAAGACGCGGACGCCCGTGATCTCCTCGCGGCTGAGCGGTCCCCCTAGCCGCGCGAGGCGCTCTTCCACTTCGGCAGGTGAAACCGTCTTCTCTGGAATGTCGTACGGCATAGGAGCCATCGCCGGCGCGATCAGGACGAGGAGATCGAGGATTGAGCGCTTGTCGGCCCAGAACGTTGCGTGCTCCCGGCGCCGCGTGCCCAGGCCGCCATCCGTGCGGACGTGTCCGACGGCGGCAAGAGCGAGCTGCTGTAGCGGTCGCGATCCCAGCAGGTGCTCGGTGACGTGCGGTGCAGCGTGCAGGCCGTTGCGGAAGCCGATGTACTGCAGTTCCGAGGCGTCGGCCCACTCGGGGCGTCCGCCCTGGTCGCGCACGCCGCGTTCGAGCTCTCTCCGGTAGGCGGCCAGGCGGTCGCTCTCCATTGGTTTGAGTCCCGCGACGTGGTCGGAGATGCTCTTCCAGCCCCAGTTGCCCTTGAAGATCTCGGCGCCGATGCCCGTCAGCATGCTGCTGCGTGGCGCGTGTCGAACATCGAGATCGGGCACAAGTCGGTCGTATGTGCCGAGAAGGGTGGAGGCCCACGCCGGCACCGCGGCCATCCGGCTGTCTCTCGGCAACTCGACCGGCGGCGTACGGCCTACGCCGTTCAGCGCGAAGCCGAAGTGCTTCGCGAGGCGCTCCGCGGCGGCATAGTCAGCGTGGTGCGCCGGGACGTCGTTCCTGCTCTCGATACGCGAGCCATCGAGGACCTTGGCGAGATGCGCGGCGGCGAGCACCGTGCGGGAGTCGTATCCGCCCGACAGCAGGATCGTCAGCGACCAGCGTGGGATTGAGGCCAGTGCGGCAACGTGTCCCACAAGGAAGGAAGCGCTGCGCCGCAGCACGGCTTTGGCATCGTGAGTGTCGTAGGAAAGCACTCGCTGGCCCACTGGTGCGCCGATGAGTCGCGGCCGCAGGAGGGCCGTACCGATCTCGAGGCGTCGCCCCGCCGGCACGAACTCAATGTCCTTCGCGATCGTGCGACGCGACATCTGCTGCGCCGCCTGCCCATTGGGCACGGTTCGCGCGAGCACGACCTCGTCATTGGGTGTGACCGCTGCCCCGAGAGCTCGTCGCAAAGAGGCGAGGAGCAGGAGCGAGTCCGACACAGCGGCGAAGCCGCGGCCCGCCGTGTGCAGCACGGCGACGCACGAGAAGATGTCGCCTTGCACCAGGAGTCGTGAGCTGTCCCACGTCGCGGCCGCGAATTCGCCCGTCGCGGCGTCGAGCGTGGCGGTCGGGCGAGCGGCGCGCAGGCTCGCCCAGCCGTCGGCGCCGAAGGCAAGCGCATTGTGCTCGTCGAGAACCGCGTTGCCTCGGAAGAAGGTGCTCCCACGGATCGCGCCGTCCACCGCGGGCGCGACAAGGAAAAGCGTTATCCGCCTCGTCAGGGGCACACGATGCACCTCGCCGGGGGCGGCGTGGCGTGCGAGCCAACTCTCCACTGCACCGACGCGTCCGCGGTCGGCCATCACGAAGGCGAAGTTCGACATGAGGTGTTGCTTTCCGGCGCTGCGGCAACGCGGAGCGGTCGATAGTGCGGTTCCTGGGGAGCGGGACCCGCAGGATTGCTCAGATCGCGCCGATCAGGCGGCGGTGGTCTGGCCGACCGTCGCCTTGACCTCGGCGACGAGCTCGCGCATGTGCGCATCGGACTCGGCGCGGATGCGCTTCACGTCGGCCAGGTCGACCTCGGGGCGGTTCAGCCACTTCTCGGTCAGATCCGGCGCGTCGAACTGCGACAGCAGCGCACTCAGGCCAATGCGCTTCATGAAGTTCACGTTCTTGTTCGTAGCGATCATGACGACGGATGGGATGCCGTACATCGTCGCCACCACGCTTCCGTGGAACTTCATGCTCGCGAAGGCGGAGCACTCGCCGATGGCACGCGTGATCTCCTGCAAGTCCTCTGAGTAGAAGACCTCCTTGCCCGGCACGTCCAGGTCGGCCGCGTTGGAGGCGTCGCGCCGACCGACCTCGGCGGTGCCGAGGATCAGATGGCGGATGCGCCAGCCCTGTTGCTGAGCGGTCTCGGCGAGGCGCTTCACCTGGGTGTAGTCGTCCGGCACCTCACGGTTCGGGCGGAAGCGAGTGACGACGCCCAGGATGGGCGCGCCCGCTGGCTTGGGGGCATCGGGGAGGTCGAGGGTGCAGACGATGTCGGGTGCGACAAGCACCGGGAGCTCCGGTTCCAGGTGCTCGCGGATCCACTTGGCCGCCTGGTCGTCGCGCACGCCGATCCGCTTGAGGTTGGCGTTGCGGAAGAACGCTTTGTGGCGTTCGATGACCTCGGGGCGGGCGGGCTTCGCGTTGCGGTACTGCGGCACGCCGATGCCCACGACGAAGCAGGGCTTCTTGAGGAAGGCGGGGTTGAAGTAGCGCGGGTCCCGGCCCCACGGCTGCAGGATGTCGCCGCCGCCGATCAGGATGGCGTCGACTTCGTTGACGATCTCGGCGACCGGCCGTGAATAGTACGGCTGCGACGTCTTGTCCGCGAGGACGCGGAGCTCGAATTCGTCTCCGAAATACTGCTCGAACACCTCGAGGAACAACTCGTCGCCGTAGTTGCCCGCGCCGAAGAAACCGGCGAGACCGAGCACGGGCTTGCGAGGCGCGCCGGTCGCGGGGGCGGGCGTCACGGAGGTGGGCGCCTCCGCGCGGCGCGACACGAGCGCCTTGATCCTGTCGATGATTCCAGGCATCTGTCAGTCCTCCATGGGTGCCGGGCTGGTGCGGGGCTCAATGAGCATAACGTCGCGCGGTCGCTCAATCCGTCGCGTCATCCGGCCGTGGCCGGGTCGGCGAGCATTCGATCGATCTCGCGTGCGAGGAAGGGGCCGAGCGTGCGTGCGAAGGTCGCCGTGATGTGGTGCCGGTCGCGGTACACGACGACGTTGCCGACCACCAGCGGGCATCGGTCGTCATCGCAGTACGCGGTCGTCAGATCCACGAGATGCACGCCGGCACCGGCCGCCTCCACGGCGGCAGGGAGCGGGTCGGAGAAGGCCAGAGCTTCGTCGCGCGTCATCTCGCAGCTCTTGGCGCTAGTGAGATCCTCCGCGGCCGCGATGCACGCATCCGCGGACTCGCTGAGGTACGGGTTGTCGCTCAACGCCACGACTTGTGCCCCGGAGTCGGCGACGGCGCGCAGAGCCTCGGCGATCAGCGGCAGGGAGGGGTCCTGACCGTGCGTAACCTCGGGAGAACGCCGGGCAGTGGCCAGCACCAGGTCATACCCGCCGTCGCGGAGCTCGGAGATGAGCGTACGGCGATACTCGTCCATGTCGTCGCTGCCCGAGGGCGCCGCGAGCATGCCCCCGCGCGAGACGTACAGGTCGATCGCCCAGCCGAGCTTTTCCAGGTGCGGTTTCAGCGCCGGGATGAGCATCGCCGCGTGCGAATCGCCTACCAGCGCGATGCGTGCGGTCGGGTCCTCGGCGCCAATCGTGCAGACCTTCGGGGCGTCGACCGGCTCGCTCAGATAGCAAGAGTACGCGCCCGACGTGTCTTCGAGCCGTCCGGCGGGCTCGGGGAGCAGGACGCCGTCGAGCTCAGGATTCGGGCAGGACGCCGGATCGCCCAGTGTCGCATCGGCACCGAAGCAGGCCTGACCCTGCGACACGATCTCCTCCGCCTGCGCAACGCTCGCATCGGCCGACCGCTGAGCGATGATCATGCCCGAGCCGGCGAGCGCGACCACCACGGCCATCCCTACCGCTGCGAAGGCGACGCTGCGCCCGGTGCTGTGGGTCAGGGTCGGATGGAATCGCACGGGGTTCTCGATCCAGCGCTGCGTCGCGTGCGCGAGCAGCACGCCGAGCACCAGCAGCACGAGTCCAAGCCAGGGCTCGGACCATGACACGACGAACGGGGCGAGGACCACGAGCGGCCAGTGCCAGAGATAGAGCGAGTACGACACCGTGCCGAGATACTGCACCGGGGCGGCCCCGACCAGACGGGCGTCGAACCGGCTCGTCGGCGTCGGGCCAGCCGCGATAACCGCGAGTGTGCCGAGCACGGGGACGAGCGCGATCCAGCCGGGGAACGGCAGATCGGACGAGTAGCCGATCGTGGTGCCCAGCACCAGCAGCCAGCCCACGCCGCGGAGCAGCGTGGCTGCGCCGCGCGAGGGCTCGCGGCGCGCTAGGGGCGACAGGGCGAGGAGGCCACCCGCCGCGAACTCCCATGCCCGCGTGTACGTCACGAAGTAGGCGGGCGCCGGGTCGACGGCCGTCACCACAACCGAAGCCGCCAGGCTCGCGACGCCCACGACGATGAGGGCCACCCGAAGGGCCAGCGCAGGCGAACGGCGGACCCGGCGCGCGATTCCCACCGCGAACAGCAGCAGGAGCGGCCAGATGACATAGAACTGCTCCTCGACCGACAGGGACCAGTAGTGCTGCGCCGAGGAGGCTGCGTTCTCCGCGTTCAGGTAGTCGACGGCGTCGGCGGCGAGGGTCCAGTTCTCGACATACAACGCGCTGGCGGCGATCTCGCGGAAATGCTGAGCCCAGAAGCTCTGCGGCACGAGGAGGAAGGTGGCGAGGGCCGTCACGGCGAGCACTGTCAGCGCGGCCGGCAGCAGGCGACGCACACGCCGCGCCCAGAACCGGGCGAGGCGCACGGTGCCGCTCGCCTGGATCTCCCGGTCGAGATGAGCCGTGATGAGGAAGCCCGAGACAACGAAGAAGACATCGACGCCCACGTAGCCGCCTGGAACGAGGCCGGGCCAGAGGTGGAACAGGACAACGCCCATGACCGCGACGGCCCGCAAAGCTTGGATGTCGATCCGGAAGCCGGACTTCGCCTGCGTGCGGGCGCCCGCGGCCCGCTCC
Organism: Microbacterium sp.; assembly: GCF_031178525.1. Taxonomy (GTDB): domain Bacteria; phylum Actinomycetota; class Actinomycetes; order Actinomycetales; family Microbacteriaceae; genus Microbacterium. Next base: position 10,706 of record NZ_JAPSJA010000008.1, on the reverse strand, counting down.
CTCACGAGCTGCCCGGTCATCGCAGCTTCGCCGCGAAGTCACGGGCCTGGCCCTGCAGCTGCTGCCACAGCTCCTCGCGGCGCTCCGCGATCCGTGCCGTGAGGGCGTCCTCGTTCTTGACGAAAAAGTTCAGCTTGCCGATCATCGCGTTGGCCATGCTGTCGAGCGCCTCGCGGTTCATTCCGCGCCGGTGCGGCACGGCGCACAGGAACTCGTTGGTGCCGAAGTAGTCCATCGGCATGCCGCGGCGCGCGGCCATACCGATGAAGGCGGCCGGGGTGTCGAAGGCCATGAAGGGCAACCAGCCGTGCAAGCGCTTGCCGAACGCGAAGCGGGCGCCGGTGTAGCGGTGACCGAACGTCTTGTACCTCTTCAGCGCGGCGTTGTAGCCATCGTTGAACTCGCGCCCGGTGGGGCCGCCGCGGAGGAAGGCCTCGAGCGGCTCTCTGTCTGCGTCGATCACCGGGAACAGGTCGAGCATGAGCGGGTTGGAGTCACCTCCCGCGTTGACCATCGAGCGCACCTCGAGCCCTTCGGAAGCGGCGTAGTCACGGAACCGCTTGAGCGGGTGGTCCGCGATGTTCTCCTCCGTGAAGTGGAAGTGATCGAGGTTGACGACGACCACGTCGCGAAGCCGCTTCTCGACGCCCAGCAGGCGGTCGGTAAACAGCGACGCGCACGGCGCCCACTCTGATTCGACGCCTGCAACGTCCCGTAAGTACTCCGACTCCTTGGTGGCCCGCACGATAATGCTCGCGGCGCGCGAGGTGACGCGTCGCACGTCGGCGGCCTCATCCTCGGTCGGCTGGGACAGGATACCCGTCGACCACAGGTGGAACGTCTTGGTCTCGAACTGAGACCACTGCTTGGTGAGTTTCGAGTGCAGGTGGCGGGACGAGTTCGTCTGCACGAACAGGCCGCCGGGACCGATCACGACGTTCTGCGTGGCCCTGTCCTTACGCGACAAGTACGTGGGCTCGCTCACATATCGGAAGTCGAGGTCGATCAGCCCATCGAACAACCGGGGTGTGACCTCGTAGAGCAAGGCGTCGCCCGCGTTGCCGCGCGGGCCGCAGGTAATCCAGAGCGCTTTCTTCACTGGGGCGTGGCTCCCGCGAGTCGGGCGAGGTGCTCGTCGAGCATCCCGCGATAGCGGTCGGCGAAGTGACCGAGAGAAAAGTGATCGTCGAAGACCGATCTGTTCAGGTCGCCCCACTCCTCGCGGTCGCGACGGGCGATCGCATCGCAAACCTCGTCGATCCGCTCCTCGGTGACGAATTCGACGTTGCCCGCGAGGTTGACCTCCGGGTTGCCACCGACCGGGCTCAGGATGAGCGCTTTGCCCGCCCTCATCGCCTCGAGCGTCGCGAGGTCGAAGATCGCATTGCGGTGCATCATCACGTAGTAGTCCGCGTAGTCCAAGAGGGCGAGCAGCCGGTCGTGCGTCATGCGCTCGCCGATCAGCCGCGCCTCGAAGTTCCACCCGGCCTTTGCGGCCGTCATGCGATTGAACAGCGATCGGCTGGACGCCGACCCGATCGCGAGCCACAAGATTTTGCGGCCCGAGCGCTCTGCATGACGGCTCAGCAGCGCGGGCACCCGGTCGAGACCCTTGTCCTCGTTCCAGTCGCCCACGCTCAAGAAGACGTCCGTGTCGGCGTCCTTGACTGGGAGATTCAGCTTCGTTGAGATCTTGCGAAGCAGCTCCTCGCGTACGGTACGGTCCTCATCGCCATGATCGACCGCCGAAACGGTGTTGTACAACGCGGTATCGGCCAGGGGAGCGCGAGCCGCGATGGCAGGGCCGGCCGTTGCCTCGAACGTGGCGCGGGCGCCCATACTCGGGAAGTACACCTTCTCAGCGCCGGCGCAAATCAGTTCCTCCAGGCGCGTGGCTGCGAGCACCTCCTGTGCACTTGGCTCGCGACCGATTGAGCGCAACTCCTGCAAGGTGCTGCCCTGCTGGTGATACACGATGACGTAGGGGATGCCCAGCTGCCGCGCGCCAAGCGCAGTGCCCAGCTCGTGGCACACAGCGAACATGTTGCGCCCGGCGCTCTGAGCTGCGCGCACTTCCGGGTGGGTGCTGAAGTACTCGGCGCCAAGCAGGATGTCGGCGACCTTGCCGCCGAGGCCGGCGATCCGTGGCCCGACACGGTGACGCAGATCCGCCTTGTCGCCCTCGTCGAAGATGTAGCGCAGCTCGTGACCGGCGTGCGCGTCGCCGAGCGCTTTGCGCTGGGTCGCGAGCACACCGGCGGGGCCGCCAGTGCGGCCCCGTGACGGGTCATAGGCGCGGTAGGCGCAGTTGAACACGACGACGTGGTCGTCCTGCACCAGTGGAACGTCGCGCCGGATGAGGGAGCGCACGAACGCGCCCTCCGCGTCCGCGTCGTGACGAGCTGCCATGTCACCGAGCTTGTCGTAGTAATGCCCGTGATCGTTGCTGCCGTCGAGACCCGAGAAGCCGTATACGTCGACGCCCTCGAGGTCGCCGCGCGCCTGATGCAACGCCCACAGCACCTGCGCGCCGCTCGTCGGCAGCATCAGGCCGGACGCCTCGCGAAGGGTGCGCTTGGTCTCGGTCTGAATCCAGGTGATTTTCTCCGGGGAGAACAACGTGTCGCGAAAGAGGATCTCCAGATGTGACGCGTCTTCGAGGACGTTGCGGAACAGATCCATCTCCCACACCACGAGCGCAATGTGCCTCAGGTCGTGGCGGTCGCGCACGTCGCGGTGCGCGCCGCGCACCCAGATGTCCGTGCGAGAACCGTAATCGTCCTCATAGCCGTCGGGGTGGTTGTTGAAGCGGATCACCACGTCGTGCGCGTCGATCTCTGCGCCGCGACCGGTGTCGAGGTTACCAGGGCCATTGCCCACGACCGCGACCGTGCCCTTCTCGACGATCGCGCGGAAGCGATCCGCCGCTCCGGCTGCGGTGAAGGCATTCGTCACTGCCGCGGCGCGATCAATCGCGGCCGTTCGCAGGCCGATCTCGTGTGCCAGGCGCGCGAGCGGCAGCACCTGTGCGATGCCGTCGGCTCCGAACTTCGCCGCGTAGCGCCGAAGGATGCGCCCGGCCGCGTCGGTCTCGCCGCGCTCAGCGAGCGCGCCCGCGTAGACGAGCCAGGTCGAGGGGTGGAGGGCGTTCCACGCGATCGTGTTGTCCTGCATGGCGCGCGCCTGCGCAAGCAGCATCTCGCTCGGCCCGCGGTCGCGCCACTCGGCACGCAGCATGTGGAAGTCCTGCTCGCGAACGGGGTCAACGGAAAAGGGCTCAGGGCCGTTGCGGAGGGCGTCAACCCTGCGCAGCACGCGCGCGGCTCCCTCTAGGGCCGTGCGTCCACCCGGGATCGATTTCGCCTTGCGAACCAGCTTGCGCGTGGTGGCGTTCTTCTTGAGCGAGTTGAGCAGGTCCATGATGGTCAGTGCTTCACCGGCGGGTAGTCCTGCGCGTAGCGCTTGAGCACCGCGTTGATCTCGTCGTCCATCGCCAGCGTGCCGCCGTCGATGTAGAGCCCGCGCGTGCAGAACCGCTTCAGGTTGCCAGCGTTGTGCGAGACCAGGAAGAGGGTGCGTCCCTCGCCGAGCATCTCCTCGATCCGCGAGAAGCACTTCTCGCGAAAAGCCTTGTCGCCGACGGCTAGCACCTCGTCGACGAGGAGGGTCGGCTCGTCGAGCTGCGACACGACGGCGAACGCCAGACGCGCCTTCATGCCGCTCGAAAGGTGCTTGAAGGGGGTGTTGACAAACTTCTCGAGCTCGGCGAAGTCGATAATGCTGTCGAAGCGCCGTGTGACCTCGGAGCGCGGCATACCGTGTAGCCCCGCCACAAGGCTCACGTTCTCGCGCACGGTGAGATTGCCTTCGAAGCCCCCCGTGATGGCGATCAGCGGCGCCACGCCGCCGTTGACGCGGACGAAGCCCTCATCCGGCTGAAGCACGCCCGCGACCAGCTTCAACAGCGTCGACTTGCCCTGTCCGTTGCGGCCCACGACGCCGATCGCCTCTCCCTGCTGAACCCGGAAGCTCACGTTGCGCAGCGCCCAGAACTCGCCTGGGCGGCTGCGACGCGCCGTGCTGCCGAACAAATCCTTCAGGCTACGGCGACCGCGCCGGTCCAACCGGAAGCGGATGCCGAGGTCCTGCGCCTCGATGGTGATGTTGGACATGGATCACAGGTCCTTCAGGACGGGCCGCATGAGCGGGCGGAACACCAGCAGGCCGATAGCGAGCAGAACGACGCTCATCAGGACGCTCGCGATAACGGCTGATCCGTTCCACTGATTGGGGAACAGGCCCGTCCGGTACAGCGACAGGATGCCGAACATCGGATTGACGAGCTGAACCCAGCGGAAGGACTCGGGAAGCAGGTCTGCGGCGTAGATCACGGGGGACGCGTAGAACAGCACACGGACCAAGAGACGAGTCGTGCGGCTCAGGTCACTCACCAGCACGCACAAGGGCGCAAGGATCAGGCCGATTCCGGTCACGAGTACCACCTGGATGAGCATCGCAACGGGGAACCACAGCAGGCCAGCATTGACTGGCACCTGCCCGATGATCACGAAGGCGGCCAGTACCGGGAGCGAGAACAGGAAAGACATCCCCGTCGTAAGCGCGACGCGCAACACCCAGATCGTGTTCGGGATGCCCGTCGACGTCACGAGCTTCTGGTCCTTCGTGAGCGCCTGGGTCGAATCGCTGATGGCAGAGGCGAACCATTGCCAGGGCAGCATGCCCACGATGAGGTAGACGATGAACGGATCCTCGCCGCCGTGGCGGTCGAAGATCTGCGTAAAGACGAACCAGTAGATGAGGCACATCAAGAGCGGGTCGAGGATCGACCAGAGATATCCCAGCCAGCTGGTGGCGTACTTGACCTTCAGGTCGCGCGACGAGAGCAGCCAGAGCGAGTGGATGTACCGGCGCGGTGAACCCTGCGGCCCGACGGAGGTCGCGGTGCTCACGAGGCGCTCACGATGCGCACGCCGGAGGGCCGCGCGACCGCGCCGAGCGTACGGCCGGGGTAGCCGACAGAAGAGCTTGAGTGCATGGGTGGCGTGATTCCTTCGTGACGCGAGCGCGCTTCGTCGAGAGTAGCGGCGCGACGAGCGCTGAACGGCATGACGTTACCGGAACCGCGCTTGACGCTGCCTGGGGACGGCCGAGGCCGTTGACCCCGGATGACATACAGTCGAGCCGTGCGTGTGCTCCACTCGATGCGTCGGCCGGATGCCGAGACGAAGTACGCCACCCACATGGCAGCCGTCGCGGGGGACGACGTCGAGGTCGCGTTCTTCACGTGGCCGCGCGCGATCCTCGGCCGATACGACCTGTTCCACCTGCACTGGCCTGAGGCCCTCGTCGGCCACGGGCGCGGGGTCCGGCTCCTGGCGTCCACTCTGCTGTCGCGCCTGCTGCGGCTGCGCCTGCGCCTGGCGCGCGTGCCGGTGGTCTACACGCTGCACAACCGTGAGCCGCACGAGGCGATGTCGCCACGGCAGCTGCGCGACCGGCGGGCGTTCGAGCGCCTCGCGGCGATCGAGATCCACCTCGTCCCCGAGCCGGATCGCGTCACGGCGGCCGAGGCCGTCGCGATCCCGCACGGCAGCTACGTCGAGCCGCACGGCGCGCATCCTCGCTCCGAGCGGGTCCCAGGACGAGCGCTGTTCTTCGGCCTGATCCGCCCGTACAAGGGCATCGAGGAGCTGCTCGACGCGTTCGCGGCGGTGGACGAGGACGGAGCGACGCTGCGTCTCGTGGGCAAGCCCATGGACCCGGCTCTCGCCGACGCGATCGCGCAGCAGGACGACGCGCGCATCAGCCATCGCTTCGGGTTCATCCCCGACCGCGAGCTCGTCGCCGAGGTGACCGCCGCGCAGCTCGTGGTGCTGCCGTATCGACGGCTGCACAGCTCGGGGGCGGCGCTCGTCGCCCTCTCGCTCGGGCGGCCCGTGCTGATCCCCGACTCGGTCACGGGCCGCGCGCTGCGCGACGAGGTCGGGTCCGACTGGGTGCAGCTGTTCGAGGGGCCGCTCACGGCGGCCGCGCTCGCCGGCGCGCTCGCGGCGACACGGACGCCGCCTGCGGACGCCCCGGATCTGTCCGCCCGTACGTGGCGCGCGGTGCGCGAGGCGCATGCACGCGTCTACCGCCGCGCGCTCGACAGACGTAGCGGCAGGGGCGCGGTGTTCGCCTGGCTCACCGGTCAGGATGACAACCTGGGCGACTCCGCGCTGCGCCGCGGTTATGCCGACGCTTTGCGCGCCCGGGGCGACCTCGTCGCCTACGTCGCGGACGCCTCGTACGCGTATGTCTCCGGCCTCGGGCTGGGGCGGGCGGATCGTGTCAGCACGAACCTCGGTGCGTGGCTGGGGGAGGCGCTCGCCGCGGCCCGCCGGGGACCCGCGACACTCGCGATCAACGCGGGGGAGTTCACGTTCTCCGGGCGTTACACGCTCCAGATGCTGCGCATCCTGCCCGCTCTGTGGCGCTTCCGTCGCCGCGGCGGAGCGGTGGTGTGGCTCGGCGCCGCCGTTCCCGGACCCCGGCGCGGTCGCACGTGGCTGTTCCACCGGCTGTTCCGCTGCGCCGACCTCGTGCGCTGGCGCGACGCGCGCACGTCCGAGGTCTTCGCCCCCGCACCGGCGATGCCCGACTGGGCGCTCGCGCTCGAGCCGTCGGGCCCCAGTGCCGCGCGCGGCGCGCTGGGCGTCTCGCTGCGTTTCGACCGGCCGTATCCCTCGCAGGCGTGGCTCAGCGCGGTGCGCGAGCTCGCCGCACGGCTCGATCTCGAGGTCGTCGCAGTCGCGCAGGTGGCGCGCGACACGGAATACGCGCTGCGCCTCGCTGCGGACCTCGGCGGGCGCGCGGTCGAATTCGGTGAGGTGACGCACGCCGAGCAGGAAGCCGTGCTGCGAGGGGAGTACGCCGCGATGCGGCTCATCCTGAGCGACCGGCTGCACGCGCTGCTCATCGCGCTGTCGGAGGGCGCCGTACCGCTGGGGCTCGCGGAAGCGGCGACCGACAAGCTCGCCCGCCACTTCGACGCGCTCGGCATGCCGTGGGCGACAGCGTCCGCGAGCGAGCGGATCACGCGACTGGCCGCTCTCGACGACGCCTCGCTCTCACAGCTCGCGGACGACGCCGCGCGCCGCCTCGGCGATGCCCGGGGCGAACTCGACGCGGTGCGGACGCTGCTGGCGGGGGATCAGTGGCTGCCCGAGGCGGCACGCGCGAAGACGCGCGCGTGAGCGCGCGACACCTCGCAGTCGGTGGGCAGCCCCTCCGTGGCGAGGGCGCCCGCCCCCAGGGTGGCGCGGAGCGGCGCATCGTCGACGAGTCGCCGCAGCGCGTCTGACAGGGACGCGATGTCGTTCGGCGGCACGAGCAGCCCGTTCACACCGTCCGTGACCCACTCGAGCGGCCCACCTTCCGCCGCGGCGATCACCGCGCGACCGCGCGCGAGGTACTGCAGCACGTTCTGGCCGAGGGGTTCCGGGCGCGTGGAGTACTGCACGCACACGTCGAGGTGGTCGATCCGGTCCTGCACGTCGGTGCGGAAACCCGCGAACGTGACATCGCGCAGGCCCAGCTGGCCGACCAGCGTGCGCAGCCGGCTCTCGTAGGCCTCATGGCCGAACGCGGCCGATCCGATGAGGGTCAGCGTTGCTCTGCCCTCGATGTCGGCGGCGGCATACGCCCGGATCAGCTGCTCCTGCCCCTTCCAAGGGTCCAGCCGCGCCACCATCCCGATCCGGACTGGGCCGCGACGGACGGAGGCGTCGGCGCCGCCGACCGCGGCGTCGGCCCGCAAGACGCCGATCGCGCTCGGGACGACCTCGACGAACTGGTCCGCGCGCAGGAGCGGCCGGATGGTCGCCGCCGTCGCGGAGGAGTTCGCGATGAACCCCTTCGCCCGTCTCGCGGCCGTCAGCCGGAATGCGAGAAGGCCGAACCGGCCGATCGCCTCGGCTTCGACGCGGTCGCGCAGGTGCACGACAAGCGGCGTGCGCGTGCCGAGCAGCCCGAGCGAGGCGTACACCGCGGCGCGCGTGGAGTTGGCGTGCACGACCTGCGCCCCGCGGAACGCGCCGCTGCGCCGCGTGCGGTAGGCCTGGCGCACGAGCGACAGCGCGAACCGGATCGCCGCCCAGGGCGTCGCGCGAGACGCGCCCGGCGGCTGCGGCGCGCCCTCCGCGCGCACCTCGACGCCCGCGAGCCCGTCGCCCGGGAGCCCGTCGAACGCGCCGCCGCGCAGCGGCCCCGGCACCACCAGACGCGCCCGCCACTGGCGACAGTCGCTCGCCAGCACGCGCGCGAGAGCCAGCTCGGCGCCGCCGCGCTCGGCCGTGTGGGCGACGTGGGCGACGGTCAGGACGGAGGGACGGGCGGGCACGCGATCAGCCTAGGGCGGTGGGCTCCCAGGCTCGCGTCGGGGCGCACGGTACCCTCGTTGGGACCGCGGCCGCCCGGGCCCCTCCCTCCCCAGACACGGAGCACGATGTCGATCCCGAGCAATTCCCCTGCCCGCATGAACCCCAAGAACTGGTCGACGAAGGTCCGCGTGATCGTCGCGAGCGCGCTCGCGGTCGTTCTCGCGGGCGGCGGAGCGCTCGCCGCGTTCGCGCTGCAGCCCGGCGCTTCACAGCCCACCGCCGCCCCGACCATCAGCGCGACGCCTACGCCCACGGCCCCGGCGACGCCGGAGTCGGCGCCGCTGCCGCGTGCGGCGGTCGTCGACGGCGCGCTGAGCAGCTGGGAGACGGCGCCGGAGACCGTGATCGGCGATGTGCGTCCGCAGGTCGGCGCGGCCGCAGACGGCGTCGTCGCGGCATTCGTCGACGCTCCCGCGATCGAGGAGCCGGTGGTCGCCCTGAAGACGGTCGCGACCGTCGTGCCGGGACAGCAGTACGAGTTCTCGGCGCAGGTGCGCGCGCTCACCGAGGCCCCCGCCGCCTGGCCGGTGCGGCTGACCGTCGGCGGCGTCGAGGTGCCGCTCCCCGAGCTCAACGCCGCGTGGGTGCCCGTCACGACCTCCTTCACGGCGGACCTCGCCTCCGTCGAGATCGTCGTCACGGTAGAGGGGCCGGTCGAGGGCTTCGGTCTCGACGCCGTCTCCCTGACCGCGGCCGGCGGTGAGAACGTCGTGCCGAACCCCTCGTTCGAGGAGGTCGAGGCATCCGGGGCGATCGTGAGCGATTCGCTGATCCTGCGGCAGGACAGCGCCGCCATCGGCGTGAACCTCGCCGCCGGCGAGGCCGCCTGGAGCGCCAAGCGGTACGAGGACGGGTCCGAGATCCGCGGTACGGCGGAGCTGCGTGAGGGTGTCTCGGCGGTGCCGCTCGACGGCGTGCCGCAGGGCTACTACTCCGTGACGGTGCAGGACTCCGCGGGCCAGGAGGTCAGCGCACCCGTGGTCATCATCGACTACGCGGGCAGTCGCATCCCCAAGGATGAGCGGCTCGGCGCGGCCACGCACCTCGAGCGTCCCGCGAACCGCGACGGCGCGGAGGCTGTCGCCTCGCTGGGCCTGTCCGCCGCCCGCAACGACATCAAGTGGGCCCAGAATGAGCCGACCGCGGGCAGCTACCAGTGGACGCAGACCTACGTGGACGAGATCGCCAAGCTCAAGGCGCAGGGCGTCGGCCTGCTCGGCGTGATCGACAGCGGCAACCCCGTCTACACGGGCTACGCGGGTCAGGCGGGCTGGCAGAAGCTCAAGACGCCGCCCGAGGGGCAGGCCGGCGTCGACGCCTTCGGGCGCTTCGCCGGAGCCGTCGCCGCACAGTGGGACGTGATCGGCATCGAGGTGTGGAACGAGTTCAACCACGAGCCGTTCAACAAGGGCTGCCGCACGCCCGAGTGCTACCTGCCGCTGCTGCAGTCGGTCGAGCAGCACGTGCAGGCGGTCAATCCGGACATCCCGATCATCGCCGGCTCGACCGCCAACTACGACGAGACGTGGCTCAACCACCTGTGGGACATCGGCGGTCTGAACCACAGCGACGCCGTGAGCTTCCACCCGTACGACATCTACTGGGACCCGGATGGCGCCGCGCGCGTCGTGGGCGCCGCCACCAAGGCGTCCGCCGACCGAGGTGCCGCGATGCCCGTGTGGCTGACCGAGCTGGGTTGGACCACGGACAGCAACATGGCCGAGGTGTCGGTCGACGTGCAGGCGAACAGCCTCATCCGCGCCGAGACGATGTTCCTCGGAGCGGGCGGCGCGAAGTACTTCTGGTACGACCTCATCAGCGACCCGGAGCAGGTCAACAAGCAGGGTGACCCGCATGAGGCGAACTTCGGCCTGTTCGCGCCGCGGCGCGACGGGCTGGCGGCGCTTCCGCCGAAGCCTGCGGCGTTCGCGCAGGCGCTGCTCGCCTCGAAGATCGCAGGTCACGGCTCGCCGAGCATCGACCAGCGCGAGGGCGTCCGATCCGTCCGCTTCGGCGACCAGGGCGACTTCGTGCGCGTGGCGTGGGCGTCCGAGGACACCCGTCGCGTCGAGTATCCGGCCGACAGCACGGTGACCGTCACCGACGCCTGGGGCAAGGTCTCCGAGCTCGAGCCGTCGGGTGGCAAGGTGTCGCTCGACCTCACGACGACGCCCGTCATCCTCGAGGGCGGCTTCACGGAGTGATGCGTGCCCTCACGGTTCTGACAGTTCGCGTTTCGTAGGATGACCGAATGACCTCCCCCGC
>NZ_JAPSJA010000364.1 GCF_031178525.1 Microbacterium sp. | reverse complement strand
GCCGGTCCCTTGACGAACTCGCCCATCTCCTTGAGCTTGGCCATCGCGACCTTGCTCTCGACGCCGACTTCCGCGGCGATCTCGTGAACGCGTGGGTTTGCCACTTCTCTCCTGTCCTGGTCCGCCCAGGACAGGGCGGACGTCAATTGCTGACGGGTCTCATTTCGAGCCGCTCATCAGTTGTCCATGTGCCGTTCGTTCCTTCGGTCGGGGCTCGGATCGAGCCCGTCCTGTGCCCACCGTGCGATGGGCGAGGCATCCAGGTGCCGTTGCCGCAGGGCCCGCGGGATCGCGCGGAGCGCGCGTTCCGCGCACTGCTGCGTCGGATGCACCCACGCCCCTCGGCCGGGAAGCCGCCGATCGAGATCGACGACCGCCGTGCCGTCCTGCGCAGCGATCCGCACCAGGGATGCGGGTTCAGTGCGCGCGCGACAGCCGAGGCACGTGCGGATGGACTCCACTCTACAGGACGACACGCCCGGGCGGCAGGGGCCGCTCAGTCCTCGTCCATGACGGAGTCGGGCTGGATGTCGATCTTCGCACCCGTGAGCTTCGCGGCGAGCCGCGCGTTCTGCCCCTCGCGGCCGATCGCGAGCGAGAGCTGGAAGTCGGGCACGAGCGCGCGGACGGCCTTCGTCTTCGCGTCGAGCATGAAGGCGTCGGAGACGCGGGCGGGGCTCAGCGCGCTCGCGACGAACGTCGGGAGGTCCTCGGAGAAGTCGACGATGTCGATCTTCTCCTCGCCGAGCTCGGCCTGCACGGCGCGCACGCGCGAGCCGAGCTCGCCGATGCACGCGCCCTTCGCGTTGATGCCCTCTTGCGTCGCGCGCACCGCGATCTTGGAGCGGTGCCCGGCCTCGCGGGCGATCGCGACGATCTCGACCGCGCCGGAGGCGATCTCCGGCACCTCGAGCGCGAAGAGGCGACGCACGAGCGAGGGGTGCGTGCGGCTCACGGTCACCTGCGGGCCGCGCTGGCCGCGCTCGACCTTCGTGACGAAGACGCGCATCCGCTGGCCGTGCTTGTACTCCTCGCCCGGCACCTGCTCCTCTGGCGGCAGGAGCGCCTCCATGTCGTCGCCGAGCTTGACGTGCACCATGCGCGGGTTCGTGCCCTGCTGCACGATGCCGGCGATGATGTCGCCCTCGCGGTCCTTGTAGGCGCCGAGCACCGTCTCGTCGCTCTTCTCGCGCAGCGCCTGGAAGATGACCTGCTTCGCGGCGGTCGCGGCGATGCGGCTGAAGTCGTCGGTGTTCGCGGGCGACTCGCCGATGCGGTTGCCGTCCTCGTCGAGCTCCGGCTCGTAGAGCGTCACGTCGCCCGTCTTGCGGTCGACCTCGACGCGCGGCTGCGGCGCGTCGGGCGCGTGCTTCTCGCCCGAGCGGAGGTGCGCCTGCAGGATGGCCTGCTCGATGATGCGGATGAGGTCGTCCTGGGAGATCTCCCGCTCGCGCTCGACGGTCTTCAGCACGCTCAGATCGATCTTCACTTGTGGCTCCTTGTCCTGCGGTTCCGGCGGCACCGAATGCCGACCCATCAGTCTACAGGCACGACGGCGTGCGCGGCGGGCGGGCTGCGAGGACGGGGGCTCTCGGGACCGTCCCGTCCCCCGGGGTCTAGGGTTGACGCCCGTGGACGCGCTCGAATCCCTCATGCTCACGGCCGGCGACTTCTGGTGGACGTGGGTGGTGCTGCCCATCCTCGCCGCGCTCGGGGTGTACTTCACCGTGCGCTCCGGCGTCGTGCAGCTGCGGCTCCTGCCGGAGATGTTCCGGGTGCTCGGCGACAAGACGCCGAAGGATCGCAGCGGCCGGCCGCAATCGGTCTCCTCGTTCCAGGCGTTCACGATCTCGGCGGCATCGCGCGTCGGGGTCGGCAACATCGCCGGCGTCGGCACGGCGATCGCGATCGGCGGCCCCGGCGCGGTGTTCTGGATGTGGACGATGGCGTTCGTCGGCGGCGCGTCCTCGTTCATCGAGTCGACGCTCGCGCAGCTCTACAAGCACCGCGACGCGGACGGCTTCCGCGGCGGGCCGGCCTACTACATGCAGCGCGGCCTCGGGCAGCGCTGGATGGGTGCGCTGTTC
>NZ_JAPSJA010000363.1 GCF_031178525.1 Microbacterium sp. | reverse complement strand
GGACCGCGGACGGCCGGATCATCGCGGCCTCCAACGGCGGCGAGCCGAACATCCGCCACACGGTCGTCAAGCTGCTGTCGCTCGATGGCGCGTGGGAGCGTCCGCAGATCGGCATGGCCTCGGCCATCGCGCTGCGTGCGGACGGCGCGATCGCCCTCGCGACGCCGTGGAGCCGCCCGCCCGCGCACTGGAAGCGCTACCGCGGCGGCACCGCGCCGCGCCTATGGCTCGACCGCACCGGCGGCGGCGACTGGGAGCGCCTGCTCCCGGAGGAGGCCGCCTCGATCACGGATCCCCTGTGGCTGGGCGACGCGCTCGTGTTCGCGTCGGATCGCGCCGCGCGGTTCCCGGATCGCGCGGACGAGCAGGCGAACCTCTGGATCTGGGACGCCCCCGGAGAGGGTGAGCCGCGGCTGCTGACGCGGCAGAGCGCCGAGGACGGCTACGTGCGCGATGCGACCACCGACGGCGAGCGGATCGTGTGGCACAGTCGCGGGCGCATCCGCATCCTGGACGCGCTCGACGCCGAACCGCGCACGATCGACGTCACGCTTCCCGGCGCCCGCCCCGAGCCCCTGGTGCTGGGCGGCAGCCGACGCCTCGACGCGTTCGCGTCCGATCACGACGCGTCCGGCAGCGTCGTGACGTGGCGGGGCAAGGCGTTCTGGCTCGCGCATCGCGAGGGCCCCGCCCGTGCGCTGCTGGCAGACTCGGGCGTCCGCGCGCGCGAGCCGATCGTGCTGGGGCGCACCGGGTTCGGCGCCGTCGTGAGCGATGCGGACGGCGAGGACGGGATCGACATCCTGTCCCTGGACGGCACTCACGCGCCGCGGCGCATCCTGTCCGGCGAGGTCGGGCGCATCCTGCATCTGTCCGCCACCCCGGCGGGTGACCGCATCGCGGCCATCTCGCACGACGGCGCCATCCGGCTCATCGAGGTGGCGAGCGGATCGGCGCGCGAGGTGGGCCGCTCTTCGCGGGGCGAGGCGCGGACCCCGCGGTTCTCCCCCGACGGCCGCTACCTCGTCTGGTCGCAGCCCAGCAGCGGGGACGGCGAGCTGCACGCCCTCTGGATCGCCGACACCCGTGGGGAGGGCGCGGTGCGTCTCACGACGGGCCAGTACCACGACCGCTCCCCCGATTTCACGCGTGACGGCAAGCACCTCGTGTTCCTGTCCGACCGCACGTTCGACCCCCACTACAACGCCCACGCGTTCGACCTCGCCTTCACGGGTGCGACCCGGCCGTGGCTCATCCCGCTGTCCGCGACCGAGCCCGCGCCGTTCGGCCCGAGCGCGGACGGCTGGCCCGTCTCCCCGTCTCGTGCGCACGGCGAGGACGAGACGGTCACGTGCCCCGAACTCGACGCCGACGGCGCAGAGGAGCGGATCGTGCCCTTCCCCGTCCCTTCGGCCGAGTACCGCGATCTGAGCTGCGCGGATGGCGGCGTGCTCTGGGTCGAAGTCCACCGCGAACAGGGCGCGCTCGGCTCGCGCCGTGCGGGGGTGAAGGAGGAACCGACTCCCGACAGCCTCGAGCGCTGGTCCTTCGAGGCCCGCGAGGTCGAGACGATCGTGGACGCGGTGGACCGCTACGCCGTCTCGGGTGACGGGCAGCGCGTCATCGTGCGGCGCAAAGACGACGTGACGGTCGTTCCCGCAACCCGTCCCGCGAAGGACGACGCCGTCAAGGTGGACCTCGGTCGCCTGCGCTTCTCGGTGGATCCGCGCGCCGAGTGGCGGCAGATGTTCGATGAGAACGCCCGCCTCATGCGCGACCACTTCTGGCGGGCCGACATGGACGGGGTCGACTGGGATGGGGTCGTCCGACGCTGGCGGCCCGTGATCGACGCCGCGGTCACGCACGACGACGTGGTCGACATCCTGTGGGAGACGGTCGGCGAGCTGAACACCTCGCACGCCTATGTCACCCCTGCCGCGCCGCTCGGCACGCCGTCACGACGGCTGGGCTTCCTCGGTGCGGACCTCTCCCCCGCTGACGGCGGCTGGCGGATCGACCGGATCCTGCCTGGGGAATCGAGCGAGCCGAAGGCGCGGTCGCCCCTGCGTCAGGCGGGCGTGGGAGCG
>NZ_JAPSJA010000108.1 GCF_031178525.1 Microbacterium sp. | reverse complement strand
CGGCCCGTTCCGCGGGCGCCGCCGCGAGCAGCTGGAGGGCGTCACGCCCGCAGAGGCGCTGAAGCACCCGAACTTCGCGATGGGCCGCGTCATCACGACGAATTCGGCGACGCTCGTGAACAAGGGCATCGAGGTCATCGAGGCGCACCTGCTGTTCGACGTGCCCTACGAGAGCATCGAGGTCGTCGTGCATCCGCAGCAGTGGATCCACTCGATGGTCGAGTTCCACGACGGTTCCACCATCGCGCAGGCGGGACCGCCCCGCATGCTGGTGCCGATCGCGCTGGGCCTGTCGTGGCCGGAGCGACTGGCCGACGTGGACGTCCCGATCGACTGGACGCGCGCGCAGAGCTGGGACTTCGAGCCGCTCGACGACGACGCGTTCCCCGCCGTGAAGCTGGCGAAGCAGGTCGGCGCGGCGGGCTCGACCTTCCCCGGCGTCTACAACGCCGCCAACGAGCAGGCCGTCGATGCGTTCCACGACGGACGCCTGCCGTTCCTCGGCATCGTCGACACGGTGCGCCGCGTGGTCGATGCGCACGAGCCTCCCGCGGAGCTCACGCGCGCGTCGCTCGCGGACGCGGAGACGTGGGCGCGCGCCGAGGCCGACAGGATCATCGGTCGGCTCTAGGCGGGGATCGGCAGAGACGTCTCCGCGCTTCAGGTTGAGGCGGCGCGACCGGCGAGGGATCGCCGCGACCCGCTCGTCGAGCGGACGCGAGGACTGCTGACGGCGTCGCCGCCCGGCTCACTCGGCGCGCGCGTACGGGTCGTTCCAGCGGCGCTCACCCACGGGCCAGCCGGCGTCGTCCAGCGCGCGACGCGCGAGCTCGCGGCCGGAGTAGAACAGCCGCACGCCCTGCACCTCGCGGTGGTCCTGGTGACCGGGGCCGAACCAGATGATGGCGTCGCCCGGACCCACGAGCTTCACCGCGTCGACGATCGCCTTCTCGGGCGGCACGACCTCGTACGCCTCATCCGCGGACTTCACCGACAGCGCCCCCTCGAGCAGCATCCGACGCACGACGGCGGGATCCTCCCAGCGCGGGTTGTGGTCGGTGATGATCACGACGTCGCCGTAGTCGCCCGCGGCCTTGCCCATCGCGAACCGCTTGGTGGTGTCGCGGCTGCCGTCCGCACCCATCATCACGACGAGCTTGCCGGTCGTGACCTTCCGCATCGCCTCGAGCGTCTTCTCGATGCCGACGGGGGTGTGGCCGAAGTCGACATAGACCGCGGGGCCGCTCTCGCCGGCGGCGTGGATGCGCTCGGCGCGACCCGGCAGGTGCGCGCGGATGGCGCCGTCCTTCGCGATCGCCCCGGTGATCCGCTCCCACGAGTAGCCGGCCTCGAGCAGCATCAGGATCGCCATGCCGGCGTTCGCCGCCATGTGCGGGCCGATCACGGGCACGAACGACGTGAACGTGCGGCCGTCGGTGTTGTTCGTGAGCGTGAAGCCCGTGCCGTCGAGGGTCTCCTCGAGCACGGTCACGGTCCACTCGGCGGTCGCGGCGAGATCCTGATCGACCGCGATCGCGGGCGTCGCGATGGTCACGACGGGCACCTCGGCGCGCTGCACGACCTCGGCGCCGGCAGGGGTGTCGAGCGAGACGACCGAACGACGCGCGCGATCCGGGCGGAACAGCGGCAGCTTCGCCTCGAGGTACTCCTCCATGTCGGAGAAGTCGTCCATGTGGTCATGCGAGAGGTTGGTGAACGCGCTGACGTCGAACACGATGGCGTCCACGCGGTGACGCATGATGGCCTGCACGCTGACCTCGATGGCGGCGGCCTCCACGTGGCGCTCGCGCATCACCGCGAGCAGGGCGTGCATCTCGTAGGCCTCGGGGGTCGTGAGGCGCGCCATGACGGACTCGCCCGCGATCGTGCGAAGGGCCGACGAGGACAGGCCCGACACGACGCCCATCTGCGACAGGATGCCGTCGAGGATGTGCGTGATGCTCGTCTTGCCGTCGGTGCCGGTGGTGCCCAGCAGGATCGGCAGGTCGTGATCCGTGCCGAAGGCCCACTTCGAGAGCTCGCCCAGCATGCCGCGCGGGTCGTCGACGATGACGATCGGCAGGCCGGCGGGCTCCGCGATGTCCGCGCCCTGGGCGTCGGTGACGATCGCGACCGCGCCGGCGTCCGCGGCGGCCTGCGCGAACTCCGCGCCGTGCCTGTTGCGGCCGTTGATGGCGACGAACACCTCACCGGGGTGCAGATCGCTGGTCGCGAGCGTGACGCCGCGGACCTCGATCCCGTCGAGGGATCCGCGCGTATCGCGCCCGAAGCGCTCCGCGAGCTCGGTGAGACGGCGCCGCGGCGGGTTCTCGGGACGCAGGACCGGCGGGATGTTCGATGCAGGCTTCGTCATGGCCCTACAAGTCTCGCACGCGGGGCAGATCGCGCCCGGTACCGGGCATGGGCCGCGTCGCCCGCGGGAGGGGCCGACCGCGCCGACCGCCCACGGCCGATGGGCCAGGCGGCGCGCTCGCGCGGAGCGCACCGCCCGGTCGTGGATCAGCGGCGCGCGCGACGCCAGGCGAGCAGCGACACGACGAGCGCGGCGACGCCCGCGACGAGTCCGCCGGCCCCGAGGGCCACGGGGAGCGGATCCGCCGCCGGCTCAGCGGCCTCCTCGGACGACTCGGCCGTCTCGTCGGACGCCGACGCGTCGTGCGCGTGGGACGCGGACGCGCCGTGCCCGGTCGAAGCCGCCTCTCCCAGTGCCACGGTCGGCGCCGGGTGATCAAGCGCGTGCGGGTCCTCGCCGTCGGCGGCGATCTCGCTCCACGACGTGGCGCCGTCGACGCATACCTGCTCGACGGGGAAGGCCAGCGTCTCCTCGGCGTCCTCGGCGTACTTCACACCGAGCTCGATGGTCGCGCGGCGGTCGTCCGCCACGGGCTCGTCGGCCGTGTACGTGACCTGCGTGACGAGGCCGTTCGAGGCGTCGCGCTCGACGTCGATCGCCCAGCCCGGGGCGATCGTCGGCGTGACGGAGTCGAGGCCATCCGGCATGTCGATGCGCAGCGCGGTGGTGGGCGAGCCGTCGCAGCCGTGGCCGAACGCGAATGTCAGGACGTCGTAGCCGCCCGCGACGGGGGCGTCGGGCGTGACGGTGACGTGCGCGCTCGCGGCGAGCGGAGCGGCGAGCACGAGGCCGGCCGCGAGGGTGATGCCGGCGGCGATGCGGGTGCGTTGGGTGATGGGCATGTCGGTCTCCAAGTGATGAGGGTGCGAGCGAGCGCGCGGATCCGCGCCGTTCGGCGCTCGCGGTGAGGGATCTGCGGCGTGCGCCGATCGGCGCGCACCCGGCGGGCGCGCGCGGCTCAGGCGCTTCGCGGAGCGGGCGGACCGCGCAGGGAGACGGAGGACAGCACCCGCGACACGACGGGCCGCGGGACATCGGGGAGGCGAGAGGGCGGCGCGACCGGCGCCGCGGCGCGGGGCATACCGACCCGGCGCAGCACGGCGACGGTCTCGCGCGCGATGGCGCGGACGACGCGCTCGCCGCGCCACAGCAGCGCGACGGTGAGGATCGCCGAGACGGCATGCGCCGCGTACATGCCCGCGCTCTCCGTCGGCGGCGCGGCGACGACGAGCGCGACGCCTGCCGCGTGGTGCGCGTGACCGGCGCCGATGCGGTCGCCGGTGGGGGAGCCGAGCAGCTGGAACGCGCCGTGGAAGGCCGCCTGGCTCAGCGCGACGGCGGCCGCGAGCCGTGGCAGGCTCGCGCGCGGCCCGACGACGCCGCTCGCGACGGGCGTCAGGAGCGCGATCATGAGCGCCACGAGCAGAGGTGCCGGTGCGGGCCCGCCGGCGATCGTGTGCGACGTTGCGGCGAGGA
Source organism: Microbacterium sp. (assembly GCF_031178525.1). Lineage (GTDB taxonomy): Bacteria > Actinomycetota > Actinomycetes > Actinomycetales > Microbacteriaceae > Microbacterium. The sequence continues at coordinate 4,688 of NZ_JAPSJA010000108.1, read as the reverse complement.
GCGTCGCGACGCTTGCGGCAGCGGCACCGCGGAGGGTGCGCAGCTGCCGGGTCGTCACCCCACGAATCTACCCGCGCGGCCCGGGTCCGCCGCCACGCGATTCAAAGGTTCCGGGCATACCGTTGTCGCGTGGCCGTGCTTGCGTTCGTGATCGGTGTGCTCATCGTCGTGGTGGGGCTGGCGGTGTCGATCGCGCTGCACGAGATCGGACACCTCGTCCCTGCCAAGCGCTTCGGCGTGCAGACGAGCCGGTACATGGTGGGCCTGGGCCCGGTGATGTGGTCGAAGCAGATCGGCGAGACCGAGTACGGCGTCAAGCTGCTGCCGATCGGCGGCTACGTGTCGATGGCGGGGATGTATGCCCCGGTCCACGCGAAGGCCCGCACGCGCGGCATGCTCGCGACCCTGGTGCAGGATGCGCGCGACGCGAACCACGAGACCCTCGTCGGCGTCGACGACTCGCGTGCCTTCTATCGCCTCGCCGTCTGGAAGCGCGTCATCGTGATGCTCGGCGGTCCGGTCATGAACCTGCTGCTCGCCCTCATCCTGTTCACGGTCCTCTACACGGGGATCGGCATGCAGCAGACGACGACGACGATCGACACCGTCGCCGAGTGCGTCGTGCCCGCCGGCTCGACCGCGACCGAGTGCGCGCCCGACGCCGAGGCGTCACCGGCATACGCCGCCGGTCTGCTGCCCGGGGACGAGCTCGTCTCGCTCGACGGCCAGGACGTCGCCACGTTCGCGGAGGCGTCCGCGATCGTGCAGGCGCACCCGGATCAGATGATCCCGGTCGTTGTGCTGCGAGACGGCGCGCAGGTGGAGCTGTCGATGACGCCGGTGCTCGCCGAGCGTCAGGTGGCGGGCCCCGACGGCGAGGTCGCCACGCAGAGTGTGGGCTTCGCGGGGATGACGGCGGCCGTCGAGCGGGTGCACCAGCCGATCTGGGCGGGGGCGCAGGCGACCGCCGACAACCTGGGCCGCGTCGCGGGCATCATCGTTCAGCTCCCCGTGCAGCTCTGGAACACGGCCGTCGACCTCTTCACGGGACAGGAGCGCGACCCGAACGGTCCCCTCAGCGTCGTCGGCGTCGGCCGGCTCGCGGGAGAGGTCGCCGCGGCCGAGGCGCCCATCCTGGACCGTGTCGCGGCGATGGTGGGCCTGCTCGGCTCGGTCAACATCGCGCTGTTCGTGTTCAACCTGATCCCGCTGCTGCCGCTGGACGGCGGTCACGTCGCGATCGCGCTGTGGGACGGCATCAAGCGCGGCTGGGCGCGGCTGCGGGGCAGGCCCGAGCCGGCCCCCGCCGATGCCACTCGCTTCGTGCCGGTGGCGCTCGTCGTCGTGGTGCTCATGATCGGCATGGGCGCTCTGCTCTTCGCGGCCGACATCTTCAACCCCATCACGCTCGCGGGCTAGCGCTGACGGGCGTTCCCGCCGGCACGGCGGGAAAGGCGCGGCTACGAGCCGACGGCGTGCGTCACGAGGCGTTCGAGCGTGCGCATGCCGTCGCGCGAGAGGATCGACTCCAGGTGCCCCTGCACGGACGCGAACCCGCGGCCGCGCAGCGCGTACACGTCGCCGGTCGTGGCCTCGGCGGCGACGTCGACGACGCCCACCTTGCCGCACCGCGTCTCGCTCGGGGTGAGCCGCGAGACCCCGGGCATCACGCGCGCCGTGAAGGTGTTGTAGAACCCGATCGAGGCGGGCTCGCCGAACACGTCCACGGTCTTCTGCAGGCCCTGGTGCGGGCTCGCCAGCGGCTTCAGGCCGATGCCGATGCGGTCCGCGAGGATCTGGTGGCTCAGGCAGACGGCGAGCAGGGGAGTGCCCGCCTCGAGCCGGCGGTGCACGAGGTCGCGCACGCGGGCGATGCGCGGGTTCGCGGCGTCCCGCGGGTCGCCGGGCCCGGGGCCCGACACGACGATCTCGGCCGCATCGACATCGGCATCAGCGACCTCGCTCCAGTGCGCGATCCGCGCGTCCAGGCCGAGGTGGCGCAGCTGGTGCGCGAGCATCGTGGTGAAGCGGTCCTCGGCGTCGATCACGAGCGCCGAGCGGCCCGCGAGGGGACCCGGATCGGAGCCCTGCGGCTCGAGCCAGAACGGCGCGAGCCGCGCGTTGCGCGATGCGAGCAGCTCCGCGATGCGGGGATCCTCGGCCAGAGGGCGCCGCTCCGGGGTCGGCTCATCCGGATCCGGCACGGGCGCCTCCCGCGGGACGGCGCCGATCGCGCCGAGCACGCCCGCGGCCTTGCCGTGGGTCTCGGAGACCTCGCCGTCGGGGTCGGAGTGGCGCACGAGGGTCGCACCCGCCGGCACGCGCAGGCGGCCGTCCGTCAGGTACGCCGTGCGGATCAGGATCGGCGCGTCGAGGTCGTGTCCGCCGTCCGCCCGCGGCGTGAACAGCGCCGCGACGCCGGAGTAGTAGCCGCGCGGGGTGCGCTCGTGCCGTCGGATCACCGCGCACGCGTTCTGCATGGGCGAGCCCGTCACGGTCGGGGCGAACATGGTCTCGCGCAGGATGTCCCGCGGGTCGAGGCGGCTGGTGCCGCGCAGCATGTACTCGGTGTGCGTGAGGCGCGACATCTCCTTCAGATGCGGGCCGGTGATCCGCCCGCCGTCGCTGCACACCGCGCTCATCATCTTGAGCTCCTCGTCGACGACCATGAAGAGCTCCTCGGTCTCCTTGGTGTCGGTGAGGAACGCCGCGAGCGTCTCCGGCGTCGCCCCGCCCGCAGGATGGCGGAACGTCCCCGAGATCGGGTTCATCGTCACGACGCTCGCCTCGCCCGCGGCACCCGTCTGCGCCGTGACGTGGGCCTCGGGGCTCGCGCCGACGGCGATGTGGCCCGGGGTGACGACCGCGAACGTCCAGTAGGCGCCGCGCTCGTGCTGCAGCAGGGCCCGGAACCATGTCAGCGCCGCGAGGCGCGGATCCGCGTCGACGCCCGCCGTGTAGTCGCGTCGAATCACGAAGTTGGCGCCCTCGCCGCGCCCGATCTCGTCCGTGATGACGCGGCGCACGATGTCGGCGTACTCCGCGTCCGGGATGTCGAAGCCCGCGTCCGTGAGCGGGATCGTCTCGGTCGGCAGCGTGGCCATCGCATCGGCCAGGTCGACGCGCTCGTGCGTCTCGACGAGCAGGCAGCGCAGCGGCGCGTCGTCATCGTGCGCCTCGAAGCCGCGCTCGCGCACCTGGCGGTAGGGCACGAGCGCCAGCACCTCGCGCGGCGCACCGGTGGCGTCCTGCAGCGGGATGTCGGCGAGCAGCTCGACGTCCCGCACGGGTCCCGTCAGCACCTCGATGGCGTCGACGGATCCGGATGCGCCCGCGCGCGCGATGAGCGCGAACGACGCGTCGGGATCCGCGGCGAGGCGGTGGATCAGGTCGGCGGTGGGGGTGGGCCCGGTCATCGGGTTCTCCTCGGCGGTGCGGCGGCCTGACATACAGAAAGACCGCCTGGAGCGGCGGTCTGTTCTCGAGGTTCGCGAAAGCACCGCCTAGGAGGCGGGCCACCAGGAGGTGAGGTTCGCGAACATGCCACGAAACGTACCACAGCGCGGGCGGACGGCGTCGCCGGGGCAGGATGGCGCACGCTCGTCCACGCCCGCTCGCTCACGCGGATCCGTGTGTCTGCTGGGTAGCCGCCGCCGTCCAGCCCGGGTTCATCCGCGCGCATTAACCTTGAGGCGTGCCAGCCGTGAACCTCGGGATGCCGCGCGTCCCCGAAACGCTCGCCCCGCGTCGCAAGTCCCGCCAGATCAAGGTGGGCAAGGTGCTCGTCGGGGGCGACGCTCCCGTCAGCGTCCAGTCCATGACGACGACGCCGACGACCGACATCAACGCGACGCTGCAGCAGATCGCCGAGCTCACGGCGTCTGGCTGCGAGATCGTGCGGGTCGCGGTGCCGAGCCAGGACGACGCGGATGTGCTGCACATCATCGCGAAGAAGAGCCAGATCCCGGTCATCGCCGACATCCACTTCCAGCCGAAGTACGTGTTCCAGGCGATCGACGCGGGCTGCGCGGCCGTGCGCGTCAACCCGGGCAACATCCGCAAGTTCGACGACCAGGTCGGCGCGATCGCGCAGGCCGCGCGGGCCGCGGGCGTCTCGCTCCGGATCGGCGTGAACGCCGGTTCGCTCGACCGCCGTCTCCTCGAGAAGTACGGCAAGGCGACCCCCGAGGCGCTCGTCGAGTCGGCCGTGTGGGAGGCGAGCCTGTTCGAGGAGCACGACTTCCACGACTTCAAGATCTCGGTCAAGCACAACGACCCGATCGTGATGGTGAAGGCCTACCGTCAGCTCGCCGAGCGTGGCGACTGGCCGCTGCACCTCGGCGTGACGGAGGCGGGCCCCGCCTTCCAGGGCACGATCAAGAGCGCCACCGCGTTCGGCATCCTGCTGGGCGAGGGCATCGGCGACACCATCCGCGTCTCCTTGTCGGCGCCGCCGGCCGAGGAGGTCAAGGTTGGTCACCAGATCCTTCAGTCGCTCAACCTGCGCGAGCGCAAGCTCGAGATCGTCTCGTGCCCGTCGTGCGGCCGTGCGCAGGTGGACGTCTACACGCTCGCCGAGAACGTCACGGAGGGGCTCAAGGACGTCACGGTCCCGCTGCGCGTCGCCGTCATGGGCTGCGTCGTGAACGGACCCGGCGAAGCACGCGAGGCCGACCTCGGCGTCGCGA
>NZ_JAPSJA010000107.1 GCF_031178525.1 Microbacterium sp. | reverse complement strand
GTTCGACCTGAACGCCGCATGGCGCCGGGCGTCGGAGCGCATCGAGGGGCTGCGCGGGTCGGTGGCGGCGATCGTGCAGGTCGATCCGGCCGCCGCCGAGGCACTGCTCACCCTGTTCGGCGCGCAGGCCACGGCGCTGGGCACGGCGGACGACGGTCGGACGATCGTGGAGGCGCGAGCCCACAGCGTGCAGGCGCTCGCGGAGCAGCTCGCGGGCTGGGCCGCGGTCGCCGAGGTGATCCGCCCGCGGGAGGTGCGCGACGATCTCGCGAGGCTGGGAGCGCTGCTCGTCGACCGCTACGCCACGGGCGCGGGGCTCACGGGCTGAGACGCGCGCGCCTCATCGAAGCCGATGAGTCGCGCGAACGCGCTCATCCGCGCGACCCCGTCCGCATGGCGCGGGAGGTCGTCGAGAAGAGCCGGCGAGTGGATCAGGTACGCCGCGACCATGGCGCGGGAGATCGCGACGTTCAGGCGGTTCTGCAGCAGCAGGAAGTCGGACCCGCGGGGCGCGTCGCGCCCGCTCGACGCGGCGAGCGTCACGATCGACACGGCCGCCTCCTGCCCCTGGAAACGGTCGACCGTGCCGACCCGCACCTCGGCGAGCCCGTTCTCCGCCAGTGCCTGCTCGACGCACTGCACCTGGGCGTTGTACGGCGCGACCACGATCACGTCGGCCTGCGTGAGGGGGCGCGGCGGGCACGGCGATCCGGTGCCGCCGTCGCCGATCTCGATGTCGGTGAAGGCGCGACCGATCACCTCCCGCGCGATGCGCACGACCTCGGCGGCCTCCTCGGGCGAGGCCGTGGCGTTGCCGTGGTGCCGCACGGGCAGCACGTGCAGGCCCGGCTCGACGCCGTCGATCGCGCGCAGCGCCGCCGGTTCGTGCGACGCCAAGCGACCGGCGTACGAGAGCCCGGAGACGGCCGCCGACACGGCGGGATGCATGCGCCAGGACCGCGCGAGGAAGTAGCCGTGCGTGGCGGGGATGACCTGCTCGCCGTCCATGACCCAGCCGAGCGCGGAGGTGTCGACCGGCTCGGGGTGCGTGCCCTGGCTCACCTGCGGCAGCTGCTGCGGGTCGCCGAGCAGCAGCAGGCGCGTGGCGGCGAGCGAGACCGCGATCGTGGAGGCGAGCGAGAACTGCCCCGCCTCATCGATCACGAGCAGATCGAGGCTGCCGCGCGGCACCCGGGCCTCGTGCGCGAAGTCCCAGGCCGTGCCGCCGATCACGTAGCCGTCGGGACGCTCGGCCGTGAACGCGGGCACGCCGTTCTTCTGGATGACCGTGAAGCACGGCTCGGCGCCCGTCGTGCCCGACTTGAGCGCCTTGCCGACGAGCGCCGCCGGGACGCCGGCCCCGACGATCCGGTCGAGCATGTTCTCGATGACCGCGTGCGACTGCGCGACGACCCCGACCTTGAAGCCGTGCTCCCGCACGAGGGTCGAGATCACGTGCGAGCCGACGTACGTCTTCCCCGTTCCGGGCGGGCCTTGGACAGCGAGGTAGCTGCGGTCGAGATCGCGCACGGCGGCGACGATCGCGCCGACGTCGTCGCCGTCCGGCGCCGGCAGCGCTCCCGACCGTGTGCTCGGCGGCCGGCGGCGCAGGATGTCCGTCGCCGGGTCGCTCGGGAAGGCATCGCCCGACGCCAGCAGCGCCTCGGCCCACGCATCGATCGACTTCTGCTGATTGCCGGCCTGCGGCGGCGCCGCGGGTGTGACGGCCAGCGGCAGCGTGCTCCACGTCTCGCCGCCGATGGAGGTCTCCGACACGACGACGCCGTCGTCGAGCTCGGCGACGACCTCGACCGCACGGGCGACGTGGATCCAGCGGGACGACGCGTCGGAGGGGAACGGCGCGGGGCGCGCGTACAGCACGAAGGGCTGCGCCCCCTCCTTCAGGCGCGTCCCCGGAGCGACATCGCCGCGCAGCTCGACGACCCGCCGCACCGCCCGCCCGCCGTCGGGCACGCCCCAGTCCTCCAGCACGCGCGTGCGGGCGGCATCGACCGCGATCACATCGCGCGTATCCGCCCACAGCGACAGCGGCTCGCGCAGCCGCTGGAAGTGCCCCTGCCAGAAGCTCTTGCGCTCGCGCGGGTAGTAGTCGATCGCCGCCGCGCCCAGCCGCAGCGCGACCGCGTCCGGCTCCTCGGGATCGCGCTCCGCCGCACGCGCCGTGAGGGCGAGGGCGAGCGGCGAGGGCTCGTACGTGAACGCCTCGAGCTCGTCGGGACGCGCGGGCAGCATCCGCGTCTCCCGCGCTCGCTCGACGAGCCAGTCGCGCAGGCGCCGGGTCGACACGCAGTCGTAGCGGTTGTAGTCGGCGAGGTCGTCGAGGATGACGCGGGCGGCGTCGACGTCCCCCGCCGCGATCTGCTCGCGCGCCTCGACGTAGCGCAGGATCGAGTCGCCACCCTGCTGCACGTCCTGTGTGCGCACCTCGTCGCCCATGTACAGCGGCTCGAGCTTCTTGATCGAGTACGAGCGCGACCCGACCCGCAGCGCACGCCGCACGATCGGGTACAGGTCGACGAAGAGCTCGTCGCGCAGCATGCGGTCGACATCGGCCTCGCGCACGCCGTGCCGCGCCGCCATGGCGGCCAGGTGCGTGGGCTCGTACGGCGCGTAGTGGTAGATGTGCATGCCGGGATGGGCGGCACGGCGGGCGGCGATGAAGTCGCAGAAGCGCTCGAGCGCCTCCTTCTCGTCTGCGAAGGTGTGGGCCCACAGCGGCGTGTACTGCTCCTGCAGGTCCACCCAGCCGAACAGGTAGTCGATGCCCCAGCGGTCGGCGGCGCCCGGCTCGGTGTAGAGCGGGTCGCCCTCGAAGTCGAAGAAGATGTCACCGCGATCGGGGCGCGGCATCGTCGTGAGCGCCTCGGGCAGCACGACCTCGTACAGCGGCGCGGCCGTCTCCGACTCCCCCGCGGGATCCGGCACGCCCGCCGGCGACGCGAGCTGCAGCCGCGCCTGGATGCGCAGCCCCGCGAAGGTCTCGGGGTTCATGCCCGGCGGCCCCACCTCGGCCGCCGCGAGCTCGTCGATCGTGCGGATACCCGCGGCCCGCAGGCGATCGCGCTGCACGGGGCGCATCCCGGCGACGAGCAGCACGTCGCGCGTCGCGACGACCTCCTGCTCGCACGTCGCACACCGCCCGCAGGCCACCACGCCGAGGTCCCCGCGCGGGTCGGCCCACGCGATCGGCTCACCTTCGGCGCCGAGATCGAGCCGCCGATCCCCGATCAGCGCCCGCAGCCGCGCGCGACGCACGAAGAACAGGGGAAGCAGGTCGTCGACCGCGTGCGTCGACGTCGTGCCGTCGCCGAGCAGCAGGTCGACCTCGTCCGAGCGCGCGATGCCGAGGCGGTCGAGCTGATCGACGTAAGCCGCGAGCTGCATGAGTGCCGTGACCTTGGCGCGGCGCGCGAGCTTCGAGTCCTGCACCCGCCATCGGCCATCCGGCTCGCGCAGGAGGAAGTCGGCGAAGCCCACGAACTCGTCGGTCGAGAACGCTGCCTGGAAGAGGATGCGCGCATTCGGATCCCGCAGCGCCGTCATCGTCGCCTCCAGCGCGGCCGCCATCGCGTCGGCATCCGACGATGCGGCCCGTTCGATCTCGATCACGGCGGGCCCGAACTCGTCGCGGTAGCGCGCGAGCACCTGCTCCTCGTGCTTGTCGCCCAGGCGCGCGGCGCGCTCGAGCATCTCGTCCTCGGGCTCCTCGACGGCAGCGATGCGCCCCGCCTTCGCGTCGAGCGCCCGGAGCCACGCGAACTCGCACTCGGCGGCGACCTTCAGGTCGCTCGCGCTCCACACGACGCGGGACTCGGACTCGATGTAACGCACGTTCCGAGGCTAGACGGGCCCACCGACACTAGCGTGAGCGTGATGACACACGAGCTGCGCTACGACCGGCCCGCCGAGCACTGGATCGAGGCGCTGCCCGTGGGCAACGGCATCCGGGCCGCGATGTGCCGGGGATCCGCCGAGAACGGGGCGGCCGGAGAGCACCTGCACCTGAACGACGTGCGCGCGTGGTCGGGGCCGCCGTCCGATCCGCTCGACGCCGTGCCCGGCGGGCCGGACGACCTGCGCGCCGCGCGGGAGACCCTCGCCGCGGGCGACGTCCGCGCCGCAGAGCACCACCTGAAGCGCCTGCAGACCCCGTGGGTGCAGGCCTATCTGCCGCTCGGCGACGTCGACATCCGCGTCGAGGCGGACGATGCCGACGTGCCCGGGACGCTCGCCACGACGTATGGGCGCCGCCTCGACCTCCGCGATGCGATCGCCTCGCACGAGCGCGGCGGCGTGCGGCACGAAACCTGGGCGGATGCCGCCGCCGGCGCGATCGTGCATCGCGTGACGGCGCATCGCCCCGTGCGACTCGTCGTGGAGTTCGCCTCGCCGCTGCGCGTCACGGGTCGCTCGGCGGTCGAGGGCGCGCTCGTGACCACGCTGCTGCCGCCCGTGGACGTCGCGCCCGGCCACGAGGACGTCCCCGAGCCCGTGCGCTACGACGAGGCGTCGCCGTCCCGGCTTGTCGTCGCGATCCGCGCCCCGCGGGATCCGGCCGCCCGCGTCGACGGCGACATCCTGCGGACGGGCGCCGCGACGGAGCACGTCATCCTGATCGGCACGGGCGGCACGCACGAGCCGCAGGCGCGTCCGCCGGTCGCCGAGGCCGATGCGGTCGCCGAGGCGCTCGCGCTCGTGCGGGAGGTGCCGGATCGCGCCGGGCACGTCGCGGCGCACCGGGAGTTGTACGACCGCGTCGAGCTGACGCTGCCGGACGCCCCGGATGCCGCGGAGCTCACGACGGCCGAGCGCGTCGCGCGCGCGGTCGAGCGGGACGACCCGGGTCTCGCCGCGCTGAGCTTCCACTACGGCCGCTACCTCGTGATCTCCTCGTCCCGGCCTGGCGGGCTGCCGATGACCCTGCAGGGCATCTGGAACCCGTGGCTTCCCGGACCGTGGTCGAGCGCCTACACGATCAACATCAACACGCAGATGGCTTACTGGCCGGCCGAGACCACGGGGCTCGGCGAGTGCCACGAGCCGCTGCTGCGGTTCATCGAGCGGCTCGCGACCGGGACCGGTCGGGATGCCGCGCGCCGCCTGTACGGCGCGGACGGCTGGGTCGCGCACCACAACTCGGACGCGTGGGCGCACGCGGGTCCGGTGGGCGCGGGGCGGGGCGATCCGTCCTGGGCGTCGTGGGCGATGGGCGGGCTGTGGCTCGCGCAGCACGTGTGGGAGCGGCACCTGTTCGCGCCCGATCCGGTGTTCCTGCGCGAGACGGTCTGGCCCGTCCTGATCGGCGCGGCCCGGTTCGCGGCCGACTGGGTGCAGGACGACGGGACGACGGCGTGGACGTCGCCGTCGACCTCGCCCGAGAACACGCACATCGCCTCGGATGGCCGCCCCACGGGCGTCGGCGTCTCGGCGACCATGGACGTCGAGCTCATCCGGTGGCTGGCCCGCGTGACGCGGATGGCGGCGACCGAGCTCGGAACGCAGGATGACGCGCTCGACGGGCTCGAGCGATCCGCTGCCCTGCTGCCGGAGCCGTCCGTGGGACCGCGTGGCGAGCTGCGCGAATGGGCCGCGGACGTGGTCGAGGCCGAGCCCGAGCACCGGCACGTGTCGCATCTGGTGGGTCTGTTCCCGCTCGGTTCGGTGACCCCGGACGCGACGCCCGCACTGGCTGCGGCCGCGGCCCGCACGCTCGAGCTGCGCGGCCCGGAGTCGACGGGCTGGTCGCTCGCATGGAAGGCGGCGTTGTGGGCCCGCCTCGGGCGAGCGGATCACGCGCTCGCAGCGCTGCAGACCGGCATGCGGCCCGCGCAGGACGGCGGTGGTCACCGCGGCGGCCTGTACCCCAACCTGTTCTCGGCGCACCCGCCCTTCCAGGTCGACGGGAACTGCGGCATGACCGCCGCCGTGGCGGAGATGCTGCTGCAGAGCCACGACGGCGTGCTGCGCATCCTTCCCGCGCTTCCCGCCGCATGGCCGACCGGCAGGGTGCGCGGCCTGCGAGCGCGCGGTCGCTGGCGCGTCGACATCGCGTGGGCGGACGGCACGGCGACCGAGGTCATCCTGCACAACGACGGACAGGGCGACCGGGAGGTCGTGGTGGCGCTGGGCGGCGGCTCGCCCACACCGGTGCGGGTGGCCGCGGGGGCCCAGGTGGCGCTGCCCGCGCGCGACTGAGCCCCCGGGCCGCCCGGGCCGGGCGGCCGGCTCGCATGGCCGATCCGCACAACGAAGGCAGCACCGAGCGGTTCCGTCCGCTCAGCGCCCGGAAGGCGTCAATCCGCCTTCGCGGTGCGGTCCACCGGCGCCTGCTGCCCGCGCCGCACGGCGAAGAACACGCCGGCGGCGATGACCAGCACGCCGATCGCCAGCGGCACGACGGCGCCGAACCACTCCGGCCGCATCTCGAAAAGCAGCGGCCGCACGCCCGCGAACGCCGCCTCGAGCAGATCCGGCAGCGCGAGCAGCAGGATGCCCGCTCCCGCGGCGAGCGCGAACAGCGCGCCGAAGACGATCCCCACCCACGGCACCGTCGGCCTCGTCGCCTGCGTGTTCATCACTGCTCTCCCCACACCTGGATGTAGACCTCGACGTCGTCCTGATCGAGCACGATCGTGCGGGTCTTCCGCACGCTCGGATCGTCGTGCTGCCAGCTGAAGCGGCCGTCCTCCGCCGTGACGGCATCCTGGCGCGTCGAGAGACCCGACGCGTCGAGGTAGTCGACGAGCACCCCGCCCGTGTCGTGGACGGTGCGGAACTCGACGTCAACGCCGGGGTAGACGGAGATCCACACCGAGCCCGTCCCCTTCTCGATGCGCGTCGCACCCGCGGCGCTGTAGGCGCCGCCCACCTCGAAGCTGAGCTGCCCGAACGGCTGAGAGATGTGCTGCTCGCCGGCGGTCACCGGCACGTACCGATCCGGTCCGACGAGGTCGTCGACCGCGTGGGTCGCGAGGCCCGATCCCCCGATGACGAGCAGAGTGACGGTCAGGGCGGCGAGCAGGGCGCTGCGACGTCGCAGGATGCCGGCGACCACCATGGCGAGCGCCGTCACCGCGGCCGCGGCGAGAACCGCTGCCTGCCAGGACCGCTCCTCCGCATAGGGCTGGAAGGCGAGCCACACCGCGGTCGCCGCGACCAGTGCGGCCCCTCCGGCGATCGTCGCGAACGCGAGCGAGATCCGCGGCTTCCTCGCCCGCCGCTCGGCGCGCACGCGTGCCGCTTCGGCCCGGAATGCCGCCTGCTGCGCCGCGCGCCGCGCCCGCTCCTCGGCCTGCGCTGATCCGTCGACCTGCGCCCGCCGCCACGCGTCGTGCTGCTCGCGCCATGCGGCGTGCTGTGCGCGCCAGGCCTCGAGCTCCTCGACGGTCGCGAGCTCCGGCGCCAGCGGCTCGACCGGCTCCGGAACGAATGTGGGCGGGGCGGTACCCGAAACCGCCCCGCCGGAGACGGCGGCTGTGCCCGACACGGCGCCGTCGGCCCCCGCAAGGGGGAGTGTGCTTCCTGCCCACCGGCGGCGCAGGAGGAGGATCAGAACGACGGTGACGGCGCCAAGACCCGCGAGCCAGAAGCCGGCTTCGAGCACGGGACGCGCCCAGCCCTCGACGGCGGACATCGCCACGGCCTCCAGCAGCGAGTTGCCGGTCCACGTCACCAGCAGCGCCGCGGCCGCGGTCGCTGCGGAACCGAGCAGCGCCGGCGCGGAGCCGGTGCGCATCTGCAACGGGATCCGCCCCGCGCGGTCGGGCAGCAGGCCCCACGCGAGCGCGTAGAACCACAGGGCCGGGAAGCCGAGCACCGTGATCGCCACCAGGGTTCCCCGCACGATGAGCGGATCGATGCCCGTCCGGTGCGCGATCGCCGCGCACACGCCACCGAGCCAGCCGTTCTCTCGCACCACGCCGAGCCCGCGGACCCAGAGGAAGAAGCGCCCCTCGGTGTCGGCCGTCCGCGACGACGCGGGCGGCGCGGACGCCGACGCTTCCGCCGACGCCGCGTCGACGGGTGCGGTGTGCTGGGTCATGGGTCCATCGTCGCCGCAGCGGCGTGCACCCCGCCATGAGGGACATCCCTGATCCGACCCTCAAACCACCGCGGCGGCGCGTCCCGCGGTGATTACATGAAGCCATGACGGTTGTCTCGCCCGCGCAGCACGCGCGCACCGCTCCCCCACTGGCGCGGCCTCGCGACACCGTGCTCTCCGGCGTCAGCGAAGGGCTCGCGCGGCACCTCGACTGGCCGGTCGGCATCGTGCGGGCACTGTTCGTCGCCACGACCGCCGTGTGGGGTCTCGGCGCGCTCCTCTATCTATGGCTGTGGGTGCTCACGCCCGCGGAGCCTGCGCCCGTGCGCGGCACCCGGCGCACACCCGTCGCGGCGCTCCTGCTGGGCGTCGCCGCCATCCTGCTCCTGGTCTCGATCGGTCGTTATCACAACGGCACCGGGCGGGCATGGCTGCCCCCGGCCACGCTCATCCCGATCTACCTCGCGGTCGCGCTCGCTCTCACCGCCGGCGTGTGGTCCGCGCTCGTCGACCGGCG
>NZ_JAPSJA010000106.1 GCF_031178525.1 Microbacterium sp. | reverse complement strand
CGACGCCGACCACGAGGGCGAAGTCGCCCGCCGCCGCGGACCGGACGCCCGAGATCGCGTCCTCGATCGCCGCGGCGCGCGAAGGCTCGACGCCCGCCATCTTCGCCGCGACGAGGAACACGTCGGGAGCGGGCTTGGAGGGAAGGTGCTCGCGCTCGGCGACGGCGCCGTCCATCACGACCTCGAAGCGGTCGCGGATGCCCGCCGCGGCGAGGACGTCCTCGGCGTTCTTCGAGCTCGACACGACCGCCGCGGGCACGTTCGCGGCGTCCAGGATGTCGAGCAGCCGCAGCGTGCCGGGGTAGGCGGCGATGCCGTCCTCGCGCAGCACGCGCGAGAAGACGACGTTCTTGCGGTTGCCGATGCCGCACACGGTGTTCTCCTCGGGGGCATCCGACGGGTCGCCCCACGGCACCTCGACGTCGCGGCTGCGCAGCAGGGCGGCGACGCCGTCGTAGCGCTTCTTGCCGTCGAGATGGTCGAAGTAGTCGCTGTCGCGGTACGGCGGCGTGATGTCCCAGTCGGCGAACAGCTGCTCGAACATCGTCCGCCAGGCGTGCATGTGCACCTCGGCGGTCGGGGTGATCACCCCGTCGAGGTCGAACAGCACGGCGTCGTACGTGGTCAGATCGGGCAGATTCGACACGGATGCTCCTGAACGCTTGGGACGCGACCCAGATTAGTCGCGGCGCGTTACGCGGGTATTGCAGCGAAGAGGGCTCACAGGCGTTGGGGAGCCCGCACGCGGGTGGCGCTCATGCGCGACGGCGAGCGGCTGCGCTAGCGCGCGACGGCCAGCGCTTGGCGCGCGATCTCGAGCTCCTCGTTCGTCGGCACGACGAGCACCTCCACGCGGGAGCCGTCGGTCGAGATGCGGCGGGTGCCGCGCTCGCGCGCCTCGTTGCGGGCAGGATCGAGCTCGACGCCCGCGAAGCCGAGCGTCTCGACCGCCCCCGCGCGCACTGCCGCCGAGTTCTCTCCCACACCGGCGGTGAACGAGATCACGTCCACTCCGCCGAGCTGGGCGATGTAGGCGCCCGCGTACGCGCGCAGGCGATGGATGTAGACGTCGAACGCCAGCTCGGCGTCCCGGTCCCCCGCCTCGCGCCGGGAGGTCAGGTCGCGCATGTCGGTCACGCCCGCGAGCCCGAAGATGCCGCTGCCCTTGTTGAGCAGCCGGTCGAGGTCGTCGATCGACATCGACGCGCGACGCGCGAGGTGCAGCAGGACGGCCGGATCCAGGTCGCCGGATCGCGTGCCCATCACGAGCCCCTCGAGCGGCGTCAGGCCCATCGAGGTCTCGACCGAGCGCCCTCCGTCCACGGCGGTCACCGACGCGCCGTTGCCCAGGTGGAACACGAGCTGCTTCAGCTCGCGGACGTCGCGACCCAGGAACTGCGCGGCCTGCGCGCTCACGTACGCGTGGCTCGTCCCGTGGAAGCCGTAGCGGCGGATCCGGTGCCGCTCGGCGAGCTCACGGTCGATCGCGTACGTGTAGGCCGCGGGGGCGAGCGTCTGGTGGAACGCCGTGTCGAACACCGCCACGTGCGGGAGGTCGGCGAACGCGCGGCGGGCCGCGCGGATGCCCTGCAGCGCGCCGGGATTGTGCAGCGGCGCGAGCACGGACAGCTCGTCGATGTTGATCTCGACGAGCTGATCGATCAGGGTCGCCTCGAAGAACCGCGCGCCGCCGTGCACCACGCGGTGCCCGACCACGACGGGCGGGGCTTCGTCGAGCGACGGTCCGTGCTCGGCGAACGCGTCGAGCATCGCGGTGAAGCCGGCGGTGTGATCCGGGATCGGTCGCTCGATCTCGTGCGTCGCCTCGAGCACGGTGGGCGCGGGCCGTCCCGGCTCAGCGTGGAACCGCACGGTGTGCGTCGCGCGCCCCGCGGTCTCGCCGATCCGCTCCACCAGGCCCGACGCGAGCACGCGCCCCGTCGGGTGGCCGTCTCCATCGGCGGCGCGCGCCATGTCGAGCAGCTGGTACTTGAAGGACGACGACCCGCTGTTGACGACGAGGACGATGCTCATGCGTGACTCCTGCTCCCTACCCGTGTCCCACTTCGAGCCCGGACGCGGCCATCCGTGTCCCGCCTCGTGCCGCATCGCGGCGACCCCTGCCCCGTCGGCGAGCTCACGCCTGCTGGGCCTGGATCGCCGTGATCGCGACCGTGTTGACGATGTCGCCGACGAGCGCGCCGCGCGAGAGGTCGTTGATCGGCTTGTTCAACCCCTGCAGGACGGGGCCGATGGCGACCGCTCCGGCCGAGCGCTGCACGGCCTTGTAGGTGTTGTTGCCCGTGTTGAGGTCGGGGAACACGAACACCGTCGCCCGACCCGCCACCTCGGACTGCGGCAGCTTCGCCTTCGCGACCGCCGCGTCCGCGGCCGCGTCGTACTGGATCGGCCCCTCGATCGGCAGCTCCGGCGCGCGCTCACGGGCGAGCTGGGTCGCGAGGCGCACCTTCTCGACGTCCGCGCCCGATCCGCTCTCGCCCGTCGAGTACGACAGCATCGCCACGCGCGGCTCGACGCCGAACTGCGCGGCGGTCGCGGCCGACGAGATCGCGATGTCGGCGAGCTGCTCGCTCGTGGGATCCGGGATCACCGCGCAGTCGCCGTAGACGAGCACACGATCCTGCAGCGCCATCAGGAACACGCTCGAGACGACCGAGACCCCCGGCTTGGTCTTGATGATCTCGAACGCGGGCCGGATCGTGTGGGCCGTCGTGTGCGCGGCTCCCGACACCATGCCGTCGGCGAGCCCGAGGTGCACCATCATCGTGCCGAAGTACGACACGTCGGTCACGGTGTCCGCGGCCTTCTCGTACGTGATGCCCTTGTGGGCGCGCAGCTTCGCGTACTCGGCGGCGAAGCGCTCGACGAGCTCGGGATCGAACGGGCTGACCAGGTGCGCGTCGGCGAGATCCAGGCCCAGCTCGGTCGCGCGCGAGCGGATCGTGTCGGGTTCGCCCAGGATCGTCAGCTCGGCGACGCCGCGCTTGAGCAGCGACGCGGCGGCCTTCAGGACGCGGTCGTCTCCGCCCTCCGGCAGCACGATGTGGCGCCGGTCGGCACGAGCGCGCTCGATGAGCCCGTACTCGAACATCAGCGGCGTCACGACGGTCGCGCGGGCGACGCCCAGCACGCGCGTGAGCTCGGCGATGTCGACGTGCTGCTCGAACATCGCCAGCGCGGTGTCGTAGCGGCGGCCGGATCCGGATGCCCGTCCGCGCGCGCCCATGACGCGCACCGCGGTCTCGTACGTGCCGAGATCCGTCGTGACGATCGGAAGGGACGATCCGAGCCCGTCGATCAGGCGCAGCACATCCTCCGGCACGGGGAAGGGCCCGTTCAGGACGATGCCGGTGAGCTTGGGGAACGTTCCCGATTGGTTGGCCAGCAGCGCGGCGACCAGCACCTCGGTGCGGTCGGCGGGGATCACGACGACCGCACCCTCGATGAGGCGCGGCAGGACATTCACCATCGACATGCCCGCGATCACGACACCCAGCGCCTCGCGCCCGAGCAGCTGCTCGTCGCCCTTCAGCAGCGCGCCGTCGAGCGCACGCAGGATGTCCTGCATGGACGGGGCGACGAGCATGCGGTCCTCGGGGAGCGTCCACACGGGAACGCCGGAGCCGACGGCGGACGCCACCTCCGCCGTGATGTCGGCCAGCCGATCCGGGTCGGCGCGGTTCACGACCAGCGCGGCGAGCTCGGCGCGGCCGCGCTGCAGCTCGGGGAACGCCAGGCGGGCGAGCTGGGCGACCTCGTCGGCCGTCCGCGCCGTGGTCGTGCCGAGCTGCTCGGCCTGACCCTGCTGCGCGCGGCCGCCGAGCACCAGCAGCACGGGCGTGCCGAGGTTCGCCGCGACGCGCGCGTTGTACGCGAGCTCGGCGGGGCTGCCGACGTCGGTGTAGTCGCTGCCGACCACGACCACGGCGTCGCACTGCGCCTCGACGGCCTTGAAGCGGGCGACGATCGTGCCGAGCGCGGCCTCGGGGTCGGCCCGCACGTCGTCGTAGGTCACGCCCACGCACTCGTCGTACGCGAGGTCGACGCCGTCGTGGCTCAGCAGCAGCTCGAGCACATAGTCGGGCTCGGCGGTCGAGCGGGCGATCGGCCGGAACACCCCCACCTTGGGCGTCGCCCGGCTCAGGGCGTCGAGGACGCCGAGCGCGATCGTGGACTTGCCGGAGTGCCCCTCCGCGGAGGTGATGTAGATGCTCCTCGCCACACGGCCAGCCTAGGCGCGGGGCGCCTCGTGGGGACAGGGTCTCCTTCGATACTCAGGTTATATACTTTTGGCATGCAAAACCTGGAGGCCCTCACCGACGTGCTCGCTGCGGCGCACCGGCTCGGGCGCGTCGTGGCGCGCGCGGCCGGCTCGACCACGCCCGCCGCGCAGTGGCGTGCGCTGTCGATCCTGGAGGAGAGCGGGCCGCTGCGCCTGGGCGCGCTCGCGACCGCCGCGCGCGTCACGCAGCCCGGGATGACGCGGCTGGTCGACCTGATGTCGAGCGGGGGCCTGGTCGAGAAGGCCCCGGATCCCGCGGATGCGCGCGCGGTCGTGATCCGGATCACAGACGCGGGCCGCGACGCGCGCGATGACTGGTTCGCGACCGTCCGCGAGGTGCTCGCGCCGCGCTTCGCAAACCTCACGGACGACGACTGGCGCGCGATCCACACCACGGCCGCACTCCTGAGCGCGCGCACCGCGGAACTCACGAACGGAGCAGAATGAACAACGCCCACGCCCCTGCGGGCAGCAGCATCCTCAAGCAGCCCCTCGCCGTCTGGGCCATCGCCTTCGCCTGCGTGGTGTCGTTCATGGGCATCGGGCTCGTGGATCCGATCCTGCCCGCGATCGCGCGCGAGCTGCACGCGACGAGCACCGAGACGTCCCTGCTGTTCACGACCTACCTGCTCATCACGGGCGGCGCGATGTTCTTCACGTCGTGGCTGTCGAGCCGGATCGGCGCGAAGCGCACCCTGCTGATCGGCCTCGGCGTGATCGTGCTCTTCGCGGCACTCGCGGGACTCGCCGACTCGGTCGGCGGCGTGATCGGGTTCCGCGCGGGCTGGGGGCTCGGCAACGCCCTGTTCATCTCGACGGCGCTCGCGGCGATCATCGGGGCGTCGACGGGCGGCACGGCCGGCGCGATCATCCTGTACGAGGCCGCGCTCGGCATCGGCCTGGCGGTCGGGCCGCTGCTGGGCGGGCTGCTCGGCAGCGCCTCGTGGCGCGCGCCGTTCTTCGGCACCGCGGTGCTCATGGCCGTGGGATTCGCTGCGATCGTCGCCCTGCTGCGGCTGCCGAAGTCCGCGCCCGCGCCCACCGCGCTGTCCGCGCCGTTCCGCGCGCTCGGCAACCGCTCGCTGCGCGTCGTGGCGTTCGCGGCCCTGTTCTACAACATGGGTTTCTTCGTGCTGCTGGCGTGGACGCCGTTCGCCCTGGTGCCGCTCGGCATGGACGACGCCATGACGCTCGGCTGGATCTTCTTCGGCTGGGGACTCGCGGTGGCCGTCACGTCGGTGTTCGTCGCGCCGGCGCTGACCGCCCGGATGCGGCGCACGACCGTGCTGATGATCGTGCTGCCGGCGCTCGCGCTCGTGGAGGGCCTCATGGCCCTGCTCGCGGCGAGCGCGACCGCGCTGATCGTGCTCGTGGTCGTCGGCGGCCTGCTGCTCGGCATCATGAACACCGTCCTGACCGAGGTGTCGATGGACGCCACGGACCTGCCCCGCTCGGTGGCCTCGAGCACGTACTCGGGCGTCCGGTTCCTGGGCGGCGCGATCGCCCCGCCGCTCGCGTCGTGGCTGGGCGAGACGGTGTTCGACTCGACGTCCGCGCCCTTCGTGGTGGGCGTCGTCGTGCTGCTGATCTCGGCGGTCATCGTGCTGACGGGACGCCGCCACCTGAAGCGCGCGGACGGCGTCGAGGAGACGGAGCTGGAGACCGCTCAGGCGATCTCCGTCGGCGCCGACTGAGCGGGGCGACGACCGCCCCTGGGGCCGAACCCGAACGGTCCTGCACGAGAACGGCCGGATCCCGCATCGTCGCAGGATCCGGCCGTTCTCATCCCGGGCTCGTGCACACCGGACGTGGCGGCGATCCTGCACAGTCGCCGCGAAAAAGAAAGACTCTCCGCGTACCCGACAGAGCCCGGTTACCCTTGCTACGTTTCCGTCCTGGGGGAGTTGGCCTGGATGTCGCCACGCGGAGAGCTTCCACCAGTTTAGACGATCGAAGGAGCGCCCGTGCCCGATCCCCTCACCCCGGAGCGCTTCCAGCAGACGACGGATGGCATCGTCCGGTCCGTCGCCTCGGTGATCGACGGCAAGCCGCACGCCGTGCGGATGGCGCTCGTGGCGCTGCTGGCGGAGGGGCACCTGCTGATCGAGGACGTCCCCGGCGTGGGGAAGACCGTGCTGGCGCGAGCGGTCGCGGCGTCGATCGATGCGCGCGTGCGGCGCATCCAGTTCACGCCGGATCTGCTTCCCAGCGACGTGACGGGCGTGTCGGTGTTCAACCCCGCCACGCGCGAGTTCACGTTCACGCCCGGCGCGGTCTTCGCCAACATCGTGATCGCGGACGAGATCAACCGCTCCTCCCCCAAGACCCAGTCCGCACTGCTCGAGGCCATGGAGGAGCGCCAGGTCACGGTCGACGGCACCTCGCACACGCTGCCGGATCCGTTCCTCGTGGTCGCGACCCAGAACCCGCTCGAGATGGAGGGCACGTACCCGCTTCCCGAGGCGCAGCGCGACCGGTTCATGCTGCGCATCTCGATGGGCTATCCCGACGCCCAGGCCGAGGCCCTCATGCTGCGCCAGCGCGACACCGAGAACCCGCTCGCGGCGCTGCGTCCCGTCGTGTCGGTCGAGGAGGTGGCGGCGCTCATCCGGTTCGCGCGGTCGGTGCACGTCGCCCCCGCGATCGAGGAGTACGCCGTCGCACTCGCGCAGGCGACGCGCGCGCATCCCGACCTGCGCCTCGGCGCCTCCCCCCGGGCGACGCTGCAGCTCGTACGGGCCGCGAAGGTGTGGGCAGCGCTCGACGGCCGCTCGTTCGTCATCCCGGACGACGTGACCGACCTCCTGGAGCCCGTCTTCGCGCATCGCCTCATCCCCTCACGCAGCGCCTCGGGCGCCCATCGCGCGGGGGATCCGGTGCCGCCCATCCTCGAGAAGATCGCGGCATCCGTGCGGGTCCCGCTCGCGGTCCGCTGATCCGGACACGGACATGTCGCGCGCAGCAGCCCCCGAGGGATGGTCGTCCCGTCCCCTCGGCGGCGCACCGCTGACGGGGCGCGGTCTCGCGGCAGCGCTGCTGGGCACCGCGCTGCTGATCCTCGCGATCGCGCTCGGTCGCATCGAGCTCGCGATCTTCGGCCTGACGCTGCTGCTGCTCGTCGCCGCCGGCTGGATGTCGCTGCGCCTGGCGGGGCGGGTCACGGACGTCGACCGCTCACTGTCGACGGACGTCGCGAGCGTGGGTGGGGTGTCGCGCGTCGAGGCGCGACTGCTGCTGTCTGCACGCCCCGTGCCGGGCGGAACGTGGCGCGACGGACTGCCGGAGGCGCTCCGGCCGGTCGCCGACGACGCAGCCGAGGGACCGACCGGCGAGCTGCCGCCCGGCGGCCGTGGCACGCTGCACGTGTCGTATGCCGTGATGGGCATGCGGCGCGGGCGCCATACGGTCGGGCCGCTCCAGACCGTGGCGGTCGACCCGTTCGGCCTCGCGCGGCGGCGCACGACGATCGGGATGCGCACGCCCGTGACGATCGTGCCCGCCGTCGTGCCGCTGCCCGCCCTGCCAGGGTCGCCCGGCGCGACGGGCAGCTCGCAGGTCACGACCGGCAGGCACGGACAGGGCGCCGACAACCTCATTCCCCGGCCGTATGCGCCCGGGGACTCGATGCGCCGCATCCACTGGCGCGCGTCCGCGCATCACGGATCGTTCATGGTGCGCGAAGAGGAGCGCGAGACGACGCCGCGCGCGATCGTCGTGTTCGATCGCGGCATGGCCCGCTGGGGGCACCAGGCGCCCCATAACCGGGACGAGCGGTTCGAGGCGGCCGTCACGCTGTGCGTCTCGGCGGCGTGGAGCCTCGCGCGCGACGGCTACTCCGTGAGCGTGATGGACACCGACGGCGCGCCGATCGCGCTCGTCGAATCGCACGAGGACATGTCCGGGCTGCTCGTGACGTTCGCGTCGGTCGCACCGCGCGGTGAGGACACCCTGCATCGGATGTCGACGTCGCTCGCGAACTGGTCGTCCGCCCCGGTGATCCTGGTCGCCGGTCGCGTCTCCGGCGAGGACGTCGCGGAGCTCGGCGCCGTCGTAGCCCAGGCGTCGCGCGCCGTGCTGCTGTGCGCGGATCCCCAGGGCGACGCTCTCGAGCGCGCGACCCGCGCCGGCTGGCATGCCGCCCGGCTCGACCCCGATGTGGAGACGGCGTGGGTCGCCGCGACCCGCGCGGAGCAGGGCGCCCGGCACGAGGCGGTGGATGCGCATGGCGGTCAGTGAGGCTCCGGCGGCGCTCCGGCCGGGCGCCGACCGCCCGGCGCCGAGGCGCGAGGGCGCCGGTCCGCAGCGCAACGCGCCACGACGCCC
>NZ_JAPSJA010000105.1 GCF_031178525.1 Microbacterium sp. | reverse complement strand
CCCGGCGGGGGAGAGCACTCTCGCGATGAGAGGATCGACGGCATGAGGATCTGGATCGGCGCGCGCGGCGCGGACATGGGCAAGGAGGCGCGCGGCATCATGGCCGCCACGGCCGGTGCCGCCGACTCGCCGCTCGCGAGCGGGCCCCTGGCCATGGCCGGGGACGCGGTCGAGGCGCCGTCGCCCACCTGGCTCGCGGCGCATCCATCGCTCGATGTCGTCTACGCCGCGCTCGAGGCCGAGGGTCGCGTCGCGGCGTTCCGCCGCACGGGCGAGGCGACGCTCGCGCGGCTCGGCGCCACGGTCGAGGCCGGCGAGACGACGTGCCACATCGCCGTCGCGCCCGACGGCTCGCACCTCGTGGCGACCGCCTGGGGCGACGGCGTCGTGACGCACGTCCCGCTCGGGACGGACGGACGCCTCGGCTCGCGCACCGAGGCCGCGCCGGCGACCGACCCGTATGCGTCGGCGCCGGCACCCGCGCCGGATGCCGCGGCACTCGTAGCCCAGCAGGGCGGCGTCGCGGACCTGCGCGCCCTCGTCGAGCGCGGCGCCGACGCGTCGCAGCTCGCCGCCATGCTGGCGGGATCGACCCCCACGCCCGCGATCCGCGATGACGCCGGGCTCGACGACATCCTCGCCCTGCTGGGTCAGTCGAAGAACCCGTTCGATGACCCGGCCGTGCGGGACATCCTGCAGGCCGCGCCCGATGAGCCGCTCGCGGGGGCGGTAGACCTCGGCGGCGCGCCCGCTCCGCAGCAGGAGGGGCCGCGCACGCCGCGCGCCCACTGCAGCGTGTTCCTGCCGGGCGGGCTCGTCGCCACGACAGACCTGGGGTACGACCTCGTGCGCTTCTGGCGGTCGTCGGGGCGCGGCATGACGCTCCACCACGAGGTCGCGCTGCCGCTCGGCGCCGGTCCGCGGCACATGGTGCTGCACCCCAGCGGTCACCTGTACGTCGTGACCGAGTTCACGTGCGAGGTGTTCGTGCTGTCGCCGGGGCCGGACGGGCGCTGGGCGCTGCGGGCGGGAGTGGCCGCTTCGCCAGGATCGCTGCCGGGCGACACGGCCGCCGAGCTCGCGCGCTCGCGCGACGGCGCGTTCCTGTATGCGGGACTGCGCGGCAGCGACACGATCGCCGTGCTGCGGGTCCGCGGGGAGGGGGACAGGGTCGAACCCGTCGCGCTCGCCGAGTCCGGCATCCGCAAGCCGCGGCATCATGTGGTGCTGCGCGACACGCTGCTGGTCGCCGGGCAGGACTCGGATGAGATCGCGTCGCTCGGCATCGACGAGCGCACCGGCGTGCCCGGCCGCGTCCGCCACCGCCTCTCCGTGCCCTCGCCGCAGCACATCCTGCCGGTTCGCTGAGCGGCACGCTTTCCGGCGACGCTCGGGGGCGCCCGGATCGCGCGCGTCGACGCCCTCGGTAATCTCGATCACATGACGGACGCCGCCACCCCCGACCCGACCGCCGCCGAGGATCCGCGCGAGACGCTGCTGCGGCTGCGCGCGAGCATCGACAACATCGACGCGGCGCTCGTCTATCTGCTGGCCGAGCGGTTCCGTGCGACGCAGCAAGTCGGGAAGCTCAAGGCGCGGCACGCGATGCCGCCGTCGGATCCGGCCCGCGAGGAGCAGCAGGTCGCCCGTCTGCGCGCCCTGGCGGAGGCCGCGCACCTCGATCCGGAGTTCGCCGAGAAATGGTTCAACTTCGTGGTGGCGGAGGTCATCCGCCACCACGAAGCCTTCCGGTCCGAGTGATCCGTACGAACCGAGCGATCAGACCGTCGCGCGGCGCAGCGTGGAGTAGGAGCCGACGCCCATCAGGGCGATGATCGGCACGGCCCACAGCGACAGCCCGACCGCGCCGGTCGTGACGAGCCACGTCCACACCTCGGGCCACGCGTTCAGCCGCGTGATGAGGTAGACGACGCCGACCAGCAGCAGACCGAGCGCGATCAGCACGGTCGTCAGGACGGCGCTGCCCCAGCGCTTGTAGATCGTCGCGCACCAGAATCCGATCACGAAGAAGAACATCGCGATGATGAAGTACACGACCCAGGCGGCGAGCGGACCGGCCTCCCACACGTAGGGAAGGTGGGCGAAGTAGCCGTTGACGCCGAAGCCGTTCGTCGCCAGCTCGAGCGCGCCGATGATCACGAAGGCGGTGGCGAGCATGGCGCTCGTGGCCGACGCGGCGATGAGCGTGCCGAGGTAGAACTCGCGTCGCGTCAGGCTCATCGCCTGCGAGAACGGGAACGTCAGGGTCAGCGACTGGATGCCGACAGCCAGGAAGTACCACAGCGGCGCCTGGCTGCCGCCGCCGTACTTCGGGGTGTCGACCGGGATCATCGCGAAGATCAGGAACGAGATCACGAGCGATCCCGCCAGCACGATCAGCGGCACCCACAGGTAGGTCTGCTTGTTGATGTACTGCAGGCGCACGACGTTGAGAACGCGGGCGTTCACAGGGTCACCTCTTCTTCGATCGACGCGGGCTGGTCGGCCCGCGCGTGCTGGGTGCTGCGCACGATGAGCTGCTGCAGCGAGACCGGGGCGAGGTCGAGGCCGGCGGCCCGGGCCTCCGAGCGCTCGGCGGCCGACAGCGCGCCGAGGAACGTGACCGACGTGACGCGGCCGAGGCTCTCGCGATGGATGACCTCGCGGCCGCGGATGAAGGACTCCACGGCGGCACTGTCGCCGACGAGGTTCGTGGCGCGCTCGCGCGCCTCGTCCGTCGTGGTGTCCATGATGATCCGGCCCTGATCGATCACCAGAACCCGCTCGATGAGGTTCGAGACCTCGTCGATCAGGTGGCTCGACAGCAGCACGGTCCGCGGGTGCTCGGAGTAGTCGGCGAGCAGCCTGTCGTAGAAGATCTGCCGTGCCACGGCGTCGAGGCCGAGGTACGGCTCGTCGAAGAACGTGATCTCGGCGCGCGACGCGAGTCCGATGATCACGCCGACGGCCGACAGCTGGCCGCGCGAGAGCTTCTTGATGGTCGTCTTCATCGGCAGCTGGAAGTCGTCCACGAGCCGGTCGGCGAGATCCTGATCCCAGCGGGGGAAGAACAGCCGCGCGGCGGCCAGCGCGTGACGGGCGTTGGAGTCGTCGGGGTACTTCTGGCTCTCGCGCACGAAGCACATCCGGCTCAGCACGTGCGCGTTCTCGTACGGCTCCTCGCCGAACACGCGGACGGATCCGGATGTCGCGAAGTTCTGGGCGGTCAGGATCGACATCGCCGTCGTCTTGCCCGCGCCGTTGCGGCCCAGGAAGCCGTAGATCGTGTCCTGCTCGATGTCGAAGCTCACGTCGTCGAGGGCGAGCTTGTCCTTATACCGCTTGGTGAGGTTCCTCACCTCGATGACGGCGGTCATGATGTCCTTCCGGTGGTGGCGGTGCCGTGCTCGCGGATCAGCACGGCGAGGTCTTCGGGGCCGAGGCCGATCTTGCGGGCCTCGGTGAGGAGGGGGGCGACGTAGCGATCGGCGAACGCCTCGCGACGTTCCCGCAGCAGCAGCTCGCGCGCGCCCTCCGCGACGAACATGCCGATGCCGCGGCGCTTGCTGAGCACGGACTTGTCGACGAGCATCGCGACTCCTTTCGCGGCGGTCGCCGGGTTGATGCGGTAGAAAGCGGCCAGCTCGTTCGTGGACGGCGCCTGCGCCTGCTCGGCGAGACTGCCGTCGACGATCGAGTCCTCGATCTGCTCGGCGATCTGCACGAACAGCGGCTTGCCTTCTTCGATCACCCGAGGCCTCCGGTGGCTTGGTTGGTTACTCAAGTAATGAACCATTGAACCGTGCTCGTGTCAAGGCCGATCTCGGGAAATCGGGACGGTCTGCGACGCGCGGCCCTTCCGCGTTCTACTCTGCTGGCATGCCCTCCGACCATGCGCGACCCGAGACCGTCACCGCGAGAGCGTGATCATGACCGACACCGCGCCCGTGCCGATCCCGCCGTATCCCGAGGTCTCGTCGCTCGGGCCGCTCGCGAGCGATCTCACGATCGCCGAGGTGGCGGGCGACGCGGGCAGGTTCACGGACTACTCGGTGCCGGATGCCGGCATTCGCGCGCTGTACACCACGGAGAGCATCTGGCAGTCCTGGCTGGACGTCGAAGTCGCGCTCGCGCGCGCCGAGGCCGAGGTCGGGATCGTGCCCGAGGACGCGGCGCGCCGGATCGCCCAGGTCGGCCGGCTCTCTCACCTCGACCGCGACAGGGTGATCGCGGGCATGCGCGTGCAGGGGCATCCGCTCGTGCCCCTGATCGAGGAGCTCGCGGAGGCGGCGGGCGACGGCGCCGGCGGCTGGGTGCACTGGGGCGCGACCAGCCAGAACATCATGCAGTCGGGGCACGCCATCCTGATCGGGCGCGCGCACGCCATCGTGAGCCGCCTGCTGCTCGACTGCCTCGCGGCGCTCGCGGACCTCGCCGAGCGCTCCGCGACCATGATCATGCCGGGCCGCACGCACGGCCAGCACGCGGTGCCGATCACCTTCGGGCTCAAGGTCGCGACGTGGATCGACGACGTGCTGCGCGCATACGACCGGATCCAGCACGGCGTGCGGCCGTGCCTGCGCGTGATGATGGCCGGAGCCGTCGGCAGCTTCGCCTCGCTCGGCGAGGTCGGCCCGCGGGTGCAGCGCCGCGTCGCCGACCTGCTGGGGCTCGAGCCGATGCCGGTTCCCTCTCGAGCTCTGCTGTCACCGCAGTCGGGCTACATCTCCGATCTCGCCCTGCTGTCGGCTGCCTGCGGCCGCATCGCGATCGAGGTCGAGACCATGATGCAGACGGAGTTCGGAGAGGTGTCCGAGCCCGTGCCCGAAGGGTCGGTCGGCAGCTCGACGATGCCGCACAAGCGCAATCCGAAGCTCTCGGCCGACGTCCTGGACCTCGCGGCGCTCGTCCGCGCGAGCGTGCCGGAGGCCATCGCCGCCACCATTCACGCACACGAGGCGGACGGCGGCGCGACCGCCAAGATCGACGCGGCGATGCAGACCTGCCTCGTCGCGACCGGCGACATGCTGATGCGGCTGAAGGTGATCCTCGAGGGACTCGAGCTGTTCCCGAAGCGCATGCGGCGCAATCTGGAGCTGAGCGGGAACCTCATCGGGTCCGAGGCCGTCATGCTCGCACTCGGCGAGGAGATCGGACGCGACGAGGCGCATCGCATCGTCTACGAGGCCGCCATGCGGTGCGCGACGGAGGACGAGGACTTCGAGGCGCTGCTCGTGTCGGACCCGAGGGTCAGGGCCGCGCTGCCCGCCGAGCGGATCCGCGCGCTGCTGGATCCGGCGGGGCACGTCGGCCTCGCCCCGCACATCGCGCGCGAGGCCGCGCGCCGCGCCCGGGAGGCCGTCGCCGGGGAGTGAGCCCGGCCCCGCGGGCGGCGGCTCCCGGTCAGCGGACGACGGCGACGCCGCGGGGCGCGAGCGCCGCCCCGCCCACGAGGTACTCGCCCTCGATGCCGTCGAGGCGCACCTCGTCGTCGGTGCGGTTGATGAGGAAGCGCACGCGCGACTCTCCCGCGCGCCGCACCGCAAGCTCGACGGCGCCGCGCAGCGGCTCGGGCAGCTCCGATTCGACGCCCGCGCGCTCGAGCAGCAGCGGCAGGAGCGCGCCGAGCCCGTCGGCGCCGAGGCTGGTCGAGACGTATGCGGCCGCGCCGTCGCCGACCCCGCGCCACGTCACCGCGGCGCCGCCGTCCAGCTCGCTGTCGGTGTAGTGGGCGAGCACCTCCACGTCGTGGGCGACGACGTCGACCGGCTCGCTCCACAGCGTGCCCCGCGCGCCGATCGACAGGCCGATCGTCTCGTCGTCCCACAGCGGGCGGAACTCCTCCACCCGGATGCCCAGCAGCTCGCGGAATGCGCCAGGGTAGCCGCCGAGCCACGCGCGGTCATCCTGATTCACGATGCCGGAGAAGTAGGTGGCGACGAGGCTGCCGCCCCCGCGCACATACGACTCGAGCCGCGAGCGCCGCTCCTCCGAGACCGCGTAGAGCACGGGGGCGATCACCATGCGGTAGCCGGTCAGGTCGGCATCGGCCGGCACCACGTCGGCGCGGATGCCGGCGTTCAGCAGTGCGGTCCACCACTGCACGGCCTCGCGGCGGTAGCGCAGCCGTTCGGTGGGGTGCGAGTCGAGCTCGCTGCCCCACCACGAGTCCCAGTCGAACAGGATCGCGACCTGAGACGGCTCGCGGTCGGAGCCCGCGACGGGCTGCAGGTCCTGCAGGATGCCGCCGAGCCGCACGACCTCCCGGTAGACCCGGGTGTCCTCTCCGCCGTGGGGCACCATCGACGAGTGGAACTTCTCGGCGCCCGCGGCGGACTGGCGCCACTGGAAGTAGCAGACGGCGTCGGCGCCGTGCGCGACATGCGTGAGCGAGTCGCGCACGAGCTCGTTGTCGCGCTTGGGACGGTTGATGGGCTGCCAGTTGACGGCGCTCGTGGAGTGCTCCATGAGGAACCAGGGCCGGTGTCCCGCGACGCCGCTGGTCAGCGCGGCCGAGAACGCGAGTTCGTCACGTCCCTCCGTCACGTAGTGATCGTTCGAGACGAAGTCGACCTCGTGCGCCCAGTCGGCGTAGTCGGCATGCCGGGTCTCACCCATGATCATGAAGTTCGTCGTGACGGGCACGTCGGGCGAGACGCGGTTCAGGATCTCCCGCTCGGCGATCAGGTGGTCCTTGAGCGCGTCCGATGAGAAGCGCGCGAAGTCCAGCTGCTGGGTCGGGTTGGGGAAGGCGTAGGAGCGACGCGGGGGCTGGATCTCGTCGAAGGCGCCGTAGCGCTGCGACCAGAACGCCGTGCCCCACGCGTGGTTCAGGCTCTCGATGCTGCCGTAGCGCGCCTGCAGCCACGCGCGGAACGCGCGCGCGGCGTCGTCCGAGTAGTCGTAGGCGTTGTGGCAGCCGAGCTCGTTGTTCACGTGCCAGGCGACGACGCCGGGGTGCGAGCCGTAGCGCTCCGCGAGCTTCTCGACGAGCGCGAGCGCGCAGCGGCGGAACACGGGCGACGTCGGGCGCCAGTGCTGCCGGCCGCCCGGCCAGACCGTCGCGCCGTCGGCCGTCTCCGGCAGCACCTCGGGGTGCAGGGTCGTGAGCCACGGCGGCGGCGAGGCGGTGGCGGTGGCGAGGTCTACGCCGATGCCGTTCGCGTGCAGCAGGTCGATGATCTCGTCGAGCCAGGCGAAGTCCCACTCGCCCTGCGCCGGCTGCAGCTTGGCCCACGAGAAGATCGCGACCGACACCACGTCGACGCCTGCCTGCTTCATCAGCCGGACGTCCTCGTCCCACACGTCGCGCGGCCACTGATCCGGGTTGTAGTCGGCGCCGTACGAGATGCGTCGGGGCGTGCCGTCGGGCGTGCGAAGCCAGCGGTGATTCTGCATGCGGGGGGAAGGTCCTTCTTCAATCGTCGAGAAAAGGGGATGGGGCGGGGTCCGGAGCCGGACCCCGCCCCATCGCGGGTCATTCGATGGTGAAGCCCTGCTCGGTGCCGTAGTCCTCGAGCGTGGACTGCCAGTCGGCGAGGCCGTCGGCGATGGTGGTCTGGCCGAGGAAGGCCTGGCCGACCGAGTCGGTGAAGACGGTGTTGGCGTACACCTGGAAGGGCAGGTACTGCCAGCCCTCCACCACGGCGGCCGAGGACGCGGCGAACACCTCGTTGGCCTTCTGGCCGCCGAAGTAGTCGAACTCCTCGCTCAGGAACTCCTCCGACTCGAGGTCGGCGACGGTCGCGGGGAACGCACCGCCGTCGAGGCGGGTCTGCACGCCGTCGCCCGCGTTGGCGTACTCGATGAACTCGTAGGCGAGCTCCTTGTTCTCGGCGTCCTTCGGGATGGCCAGCGAGCTGCCGCCGTTCTCGGAGGACGTCGCGACGCCCTCCTCCCACTGCGGCATCTCGGCCACGCGCCACGCGCCGGCGCCGTCGGGCGCGCTGCCCTCCAGGTTGGCGGGCATCCAGGCGCCGATGGGCAGCGTGGCGATGGTGCCGTCGGCGAGGCCGGCGAACCACTCGTCCGACCAGCCGGAGATCGGCGAGACGAGGTCCTCGTCGAGCATGGTCTGCCAGACCTCGGCGTAGCGCTGCGCGCCCTCGTCGCCCTCGAGGTCGAAGCTCACCGTGGTGTCCTCGACGCTCCAAGGCGTGCCGCCGGCCTGCCACATGATGGACGCCGCCATGCCGGCGTCGCCCGAGTCGTTCGTGATGTAGACGTCCGGGTTGGCGGCGTGCAGGTCACGGGCCGCCTGCAGGTACTCGTCCCAGGTGGTCGGCACCTCGATGCCGTACTCGTCGAAGACGTCCTTGTTGTAGAACAGCGCCATGGGGCCCGAGTCCATCGGCAGGCCGATGATCTGGTCGCCCGACTGCACCGAGGACCAAGGGCCGGGGGCGTAGGTGCCCTCGTACTCGTCGGCGCCGTACTCCGTGAGGTCCTGCAGAGCGTCCTGCAGGGCGTACTGGGGCAGCGCGTAGTACTCGACCTGCGCGACGTCCGGCAGGCCGTTGCCCGCCGTGATCGCGTTCGACAGCGCGGTGTACGAGTCGATGCCGGTGCCGACGTTGACGAGCTCGACGGTCACGCCGGGGTTGTCGGACTCGAAGTCCTCGACGACCTGCTCGAG
>NZ_JAPSJA010000362.1 GCF_031178525.1 Microbacterium sp. | reverse complement strand
ACCACGAGCCCTGCCGAGGTCGCGAGGAACGCGGCGAAGGCGCCGGCGACGATCAGCGCGGTGAGCAGCTCGCCGAAGATGCCGGGGAACACCCTCGACGGCAGCTGCAGCACCACCGTGTCGGCCAGCCCCGGCTGCGCGAGGTCGGGCGCCGCGATGCGGGCGAGCAATCCCATGGTGCTCGACACGGCGTAGAAGGCGCTGACCATCGCGATCACGATCACGGTCGTGCGGCGCGCGGATGCTCCGGTCGGGCTCGTGTAGAAGCGGACGAGCACGTGCGGGAGGCCGGTGGTGCCCAGCAGCAGCGCCAGGAGCAGGGATGCCGTCTCGTACGCGTCGAACCCCGACGGGCCGGCCTCCGCCGGGAACACGAGCGCCGGGTCGAAGTCGTACGGTCCGCCGCCGATCGCGAAGGCGAGGCACACGACCGGGATCAGCAGGGCCGTGAGCTTGAGCCAGTACTGGAACGCCTGCACGTAGGTGATGGCGCGCATGCCGCCGGCTGCGACCGACACGGCGACGAGCACCGCCACCGTGACGGCGCCGACCCACTCGGGCAGACCGGCGACGACGACCAGCGTGATTCCGGCGCCGTGCAGCTGCGGCACGATGTACAGCCACCCGATCACGAGCACCGCGGCGCTGGTCACCCGGCGCGCGGACGTCGACTCGAGCCGCGCCTCGATGAAGTCCGGGATCGTGTACGCCCCGCTCCGCCGCAGCGGCGCCGCCACGAAGGCCAGCACCAGCAGGTAACCGGCGGCGTAGCCGATCGGGAACCAGAACCCGCGCGCGCCGTCGAGCAGCACGAGCCCGGACAGTCCGAGGAACGTGCCGGCCGAGAGGTACTCGCCGCTGATCGCGGAGGCGTTCCCGACCGGGCGGACCGTGCGGGACGCGACGAAGAAGTCCCCCGTCGTCCGAGAGATCCGCAGGCCGTAGACGCCGATGAGCAGAGTCGCCACGACCACGAGCGCCACCCCGACGAGATCGAGGACGGCGTTCATCCGCGATCGACGAGCGCGCGGTAGCGGCGTTCGTTCCGGACGGCCGTGCGCAGGTAGAGCACGGCGAACACGAGGATGACGGGATAGAACGCGTAGGCCTGCAGCAGCCACGACAGGGGCAGCCCCCACAGGACGACGTCGTCGATCTCGGGGATGAGCGCGATGGCGAGCGTCATCGCGAGGACGACCAGCACGAAGCCGGCGACCGTGCCCAGCGCCAGACGGAACTGGCTGCGCCGCAGGGCCCGGGCGTACACGGCATCCGCCTCGTCGATCGGCGCTCCGGGGAGGGCGATGCCGCGCGTGACGGTGGGCGCGCGGCGCGGAGGGACGTCGGCCGTGACCCGCACGCGCGGCGGGATCCCGGTCACGGCGATGCCTCACCGCGGAGCAGGGCCTCGCGGACCGCGGGCACCAGACGCCTGCTCACCGGGAGGACCGTGCTCCCGATCCGCACCGAGGGCTCGGCACCCGACAGCCGCGCCTCGGTCACGGCCGTCGTGCGGACCAGGGAGGAGCGATGGATGCGGAGGAACCCGGCATCCGCCCACTGCGACTCGAGCTCGGAGATCGGGATCCGCACCAGGTGCCCGCCCTCATCCGTGTGCAGGCGGGAGTAGTCGCCCTGGGCCTGCACCCAGCGGATGTCGCCGCGGCGCACGAAGCGCACACTGGATCCCAGCGTGACAGGCACCATCTCATGATCGGCCGAGTCGCCCGCGATGCCGATCTCGAGCGCACGGTCGACCGCGCGGCGCAGTCGTTCGACCCTCACCGGCTTGAGGAGGTAGTCGACGGCGCGCAGCTCGAACGCCTCCACCGCTCTGGCGTCGTCGGCTGTCACGAACACGACGGCCGGGGGTGCCGACAAGGCGGACAGAGCGCGCGCGAGCTCGGTGCCCAGCGCTCCGGGCATGTGGATGTCGAGGAACGCGATCCGCACCGCCCGAGCGGACAGCTGCCGCAGCGCGTCGGCACCGGTCATGGCGGTCAGGATGTCGCCGATGCGCTCGTCGGCGCGCAGCAGATGCACGAGCTCGTCGAGGGCCGGCTGCTCGTCGTCGGCGACGAGGACGTCGATCATCGGTGCCCCTCAGTCGTTGTCCGGATCGTGCAGCGGCTGCGACTTCGGC
>NZ_JAPSJA010000361.1 GCF_031178525.1 Microbacterium sp. | reverse complement strand
TCGCGACGGGCGACGGCATCGCGGCCGCGATCCGAGCGGGCGCCGAGGTCCGCGACCTGGAGTTCGTGCAGTTCCATCCGACGGTCCTGGCCGTCGGCGCGCCGTTCCTCGTGTCGGAGGCGGTCCGTGGCGAGGGCGCGGTGCTGCTCTCTGACGACGGCCGGCGCTTCGCGTTCGATGCGCACCCGGATGGCGAGCTCGCGCCGCGCGATCTCGTCGCGCGCGCCATCGCGGCGCAGCCAGGACGCGTGCGTCTGGATGCGACGGGCGTCTCCGGGCTGCGGGAGCGCTTCCCGTCGATCGACGCCGCGGTCCGCGCACGCGGGCTCGACTGGACTCGCGAGCCGATCCCGGTGACGCCCGCCGCGCACTACCTGATGGGTGGGGTCGCAACGGACCTCGACGGCCGCACGAGCCTCGCGGGCCTGTACGCGATCGGCGAGTGCGCCCGCACGGGCGTGCACGGCGCCAATCGCCTCGCGTCGAACTCGCTGCTCGAGGGTGCGGTGTTCGGAGCGCGCGCGGCGGCCGCCGTGGCGCAGGGAACCGGCGGGGCGGCTTCCACTCCCTCGCTCGTCGAGCGAGCGGGACGCGCCGAGCTGCCGCACGCCGTCGCGCCCTTCACGCGCGGGGCGCTCCAGCGCCTGATGTGGGATCACGCGGGACTCGTCCGCGACGCCGACGGCCTCTCTCGTGCGGCCGACACGATCGCCGCATGGCGGGCGGCCGCATCCGATCCTGTCTCCGTCGCCGACCACGAGGACGCGAACCTGCTGCTGGTCGCGGCGTACGTGGTCGCCGCGGCGCTCGAGCGCCCCGAATCCGTCGGAGCGCACTGGCGCGCGGATGCCGCTCCCATGCTCGCCGACCGAGAGCCGGCGACGGCGGGAGCCGCATGCTGACCGCGCAGATCATCGAGCGCGCGGTCGCCACCGCGCTCGAGGAGGACGCCCCGTGGGGCGATCTGACCAGCACCGCGTTCCTGCCCGCCGGGGCGACCGCCCGTGCCGAGCTCGTCGCGCGCGAGGCCGGTGTGTTCAGCGGCGGCGCGGTCTTCGCCGCGGCCTTCGCGCTCACGGATCCGCAGGTCTCCGTCGAACTGGGCGCCGCCGACGGCGACGCCTTCGCCCCCGGCGCCGTGCTCGCGGTGGTCGAGGGATCCGCGCGCTCCGTGCTCACCGGCGAGCGCGTGGGCCTGAACTTCACGCAGCGGATGTCGGGGGTCGCGACACTCACGGCGCGCTACGTCGAGGAGGTGTCGCAGACCGGCGCGCGGATCGTCGACACGCGCAAGACGACGCCGGGGCTGCGCGCGTTCGAGCGCCACGCGGTGCGCTGCGGCGGCGGCTTCAACCACCGCTTCTCGCTGTCCGACGCCGTGATGGCGAAGGACAACCACCTCGCGGTGCTGGCCGGCGGCGACGCGTCCGAGCTGACGGCGGCGCTGCGTGCGGGCATCGCACGACTGCCGCACACGACGCACGTCGAGGTGGAGGTCGATCGGCTCGCGCAGATCGAGCCCGTGCTGGCGGCGGGGGCGCACACGATCATGCTCGACAACTTCTCCCTCGACGACCTGCGGCGCGGTGTCGAGCTCATCGCCGGCCGCGCGATCGTGGAGGCCTCCGGCGGCGTGTCGCTCGAGACCGTGCGCGCGATCGCCGAGACGGGCGTCGACGTGATCTCGGTCGGCGCGCTCACCCACTCCGCCCGGGCGCTCGACCTGGGCCTCGACGTCCGCGTCGGCTGATCAGAGGGGATGGTCGGCATGCTCTACCTCGACAACGCCGCCACGACGCCCGTGCGACGCGACGTGCTGGAGGCGATGGCGCCGTTCCTGACGGGCGAGTTCGGAAACCCGTCCAGTCACCACACGTACGGCGAACGCGCCGCCCGCGCCCTGGACGACGCGCGCTCGCGCGTCGCCGCGGTGCTGGGGATGCGCCGCGGTGACATCGTGTTCACCTCGGGCGGCACCGAGGCGAACAACCTGGCCGTCAAGGGCATCGCCATCGCGGCGCTTCTCGACCGCGGCGCGCGGCACCTCGTGACATCCCCGATCGAGCACGACTCGATCCTGCGCTCGGCCGACTTCCTCCAGCGCGTGCACGGCTTCGAGGTCACGCGCGTGCCGGTGGACGCAT
>NZ_JAPSJA010000007.1 GCF_031178525.1 Microbacterium sp. | reverse complement strand
AGCCTGACGAACACGACCTTCGACGGCGAGCTTCCCTCGGCCCCGAGCGACGCCGCGGACGGTGACTCCGCCGAGAGCGAGTCCGCCGAGGGCGGGACGATGCAGGGGGGTGCGCCGCAGGGCGGCGGGGGCTTCGGCGGCGGCGAGTTCGGCGTCGACTCGTTCACCGTGCTGGGCATCGAGTCGTCGAACGCGGCGGTCGGCCCGCTGTCCGCGGTGGCGCTCGTCGACGGTCGACTGCTCGCGGCGGACGACGCCGGGCGGAACGTCGTCGTGCTCGACGAGACCTACGCCACCAGCAGCGACCTCGCCGTCGGTGGCACGCTCGACATCGGCGGCACCGACATGGAGATCGTGGGCATCGTCGCGTCGGCGTCGTCCGACGCGGATACCGCCGCGAACGCATACCTCCCGCTGGACGTCGCACAGGAGATCTCGGGCGCCGGCGACGTCGTGTCCACGGTGTACGTCCAGGCCGCCTCGTCCGACCGGATCGCCGCCGTGCAGGCGGCACTCGAGGAGACCCTGCCCGATGCGACGGTGAGCGCGCAGTCCGACCTCGCCTCGACCGTCTCGGGCTCGCTGTCGAGCGCGTCGGCCCTCATCACGAACCTCGGCACGTGGCTGTCGGTCATCGTGCTCGCGGTGGCGGTGGTGCTCGCCGTGCTTTTCACGATCTCCGGAGTCTCGCGCCGCACGCGCGAGTTCGGCACGCTCAAGGCCATCGGGTGGTCGAACCGCCGCGTGGTCGGCCAGGTCGCCGGAGAGTCGATCGTGCAGGGACTCGTCGGCGGCGCGCTCGGCGTCGCGCTGGGGCTCGTGGGCGTGCTCGCCGTCAACCTCATCCACCCCACGATCTCGAGCACCGCCACCGCGGCCGATGGCCGGACCGGTGGCATGGCCGGCGGACCGGGAGGCGCCGGACCGGGCCCCATGGGGCAGGCCGCGCAGAGCGCCGACATCGTCCTCAGCGCCCCCGTCTCGCTCACGGTCGTCGCGGCCGCCGTCGGGCTGGCGCTCCTCGCCGGACTCGTCTCGGGCGCGTTCGGCGGCTGGCGCGCCTCGCGACTGAGCCCGGCCGAGGCCCTGCGGTCCGTGGCATGACCCCCTCATGGAGCAGCACGACCCGCTCATGGAAGACAGGAGACAGCAGATGACCACCACGCTCACAGAGCCCGCCTATCGCATCGCGGGCGTCACCAAGACGTACGACCAGAAGGGTCGCAGGATCACGGCGCTGACCGGCGTCGACATCGACATCGCGCATGGCGACTTCGTGACGATCCAGGGGCCGACGGGAGGCGGGAAGTCGACCTTTCTGCTAATCCTCGGCGCGCTCGACAGGCCCACGTCGGGCGAGGTCGTGCTGGGCGGCAGCGACATCGCTCGGGCATCGAGTGCGGAGCTCGGCAGGCTGCGCGCACACGAGATCGGCTTCGTGTTCCAGGGCTTCAACCTGATCCCGACCCTCACGGCCGCGGAGAACGTGGACATGGGTCTCGAGCCGCTGAGGTTGCCGCGGGACGAGCGTGCGACGCGGGTCACGGAAGCGCTGGCGCACGTCGGCCTTGCCGAGCGCGGCGACCATCTCCCGGGGGAGCTCTCCGGAGGACAGCAGCAGCGCGTGGCGATCGCGCGGGCGATCGCGAAGCGTCCCAAGGTCCTGCTGGCGGACGAGCCGACGGGAAACCTCGACGAGAGCATGCGCGACGAGATCCTGCAGGTGCTGCAGACACTCAACGATGAAGGGCTCACGCTGGTGATCGTGACGCACGACTCAGCGGTCGCTCGGCGTGCGAAGCGCCGCTTGCGGCTTGCGAAGGGCGTGGTGACCGAGATCGCCTGACCCGAGGACCCGACGAGGCCGCACCCGAAGACGGGTGCGGCCTCGTGGTCGCTCGGTCTTCTTCAGCTGCCAGAGGGCGGCTGAAGCGCCGGGTTCAGTGCGTGTCCTCGGCCTCGATCTCGCTGCGGTCGCCGGACCACAGGGTGTGGAAGGTGCCGGGCTTGTCGATGCGCTTGTAGGTGTGGGCGCCGAAGAAGTCGCGCTGGCCCTGCACGAGGGCGGCGGGGAGACGCTCGGCGCGGATGCCGTCGTAGTACGCCAGCGACGACGAGAACGCCGGCGACGGGATGCCGGCCTGCGTGGCGGCGATCACGACGCGACGCCACGCGGCCTGGCCGCGCGTGAGCGCGTCGGCGAAGTACGGTGCGGCCATCAGCAGCGGCAGCTCGGGGGTCTCGGCGTAGGCGTCCGCGATCCGGTTCAGGAACTGCGCGCGGATGATGCAGCCTGCACGCCAGATCTTCGAGATGGCGCCGAGGTCGATGTTCCAGCCGTACTCGGCCGCGCCGGCCCGGATCTCGTCGAAGCCCTGCGAGTAGGCGACGATCTTCGAGGCGAACAGCGCCTGACGCACGTCCTCGACGAAAGCGTCCGCGTCGGCGACCTCGAACGTCTCGCCCGGTCCGGGGAGCGTTGCCGCGACCTCGCGCTGCTCCGGGTGCGAGGACAGGGAGCGCGCGAACGTGGCCTCGGCGATGCCCGAGACGGGAACGCCCAGCGACAGCGCGGTCTGCACGGTCCAGGCGCCGGTGCCCTTGGCGCCGGCCTGGTCGAGGATCACGTCGACCAGCGGCTTGCCCGTCTCGGCGTCGTTCTGGCGCAGCACCTCGGCGGTGATCTCGATCAGGTACGACTCGAGCTCGCCGGCGTTCCACTCCGCGAAGATGTCGGCGATCTCCGCGGGCGACTTGCCCGTGCCGCGACGGATCAGGTCGTAGGCCTCGGCGATGAGCTGCATGTCGGCGTACTCGATACCGTTGTGCACCATCTTGACGAAGTGGCCGGCGCCGTCGGTGCCGACGTGGGTCACGCACGGCTCGCCCTCGGCGACCGCGGCGATCGAGCGCAGGATCGGACCGAGCGTGACCCACGACTCCTCGGGGCCGCCCGGCATGATCGAGGGGCCGTTGAGGGCGCCCTCCTCGCCGCCCGAGATCCCCGCGCCGACGAAGTTGATGCCCGTCTCGCGCACGGCCTTCTCGCGGCGGATCGTGTCCGTGAACAGCGCGTTGCCGCCGTCGACGATGATGTCGCCCGGCTCGAAGACCTCGGTGAGCGCCTGGATCACCGCATCCGTGCCCGCGCCGGCCTTGACCATGATGATCGCGGTCCGCGGCTTGGCCAGCGACGCGGCGAACTCCTCGTACGAGTACGCCGGGACGAACTCGGCCTCGGGGTGCTCGGCCAGCAGCTGGTCGGTCTTCTCGCGGCTGCGGTTGAACACGACGACCGTGTTCCCCTCGCGGCTGGCGAGGTTGCGGGCCAGGTTCGAGCCCATCACGGCGAGGCCCACGACCCCGATGTTGGCGACGGCGACATCGCTGTTGGAGCGGGAAAGGGTGGAAGCGTCGGTCACGCGATCTCCTTGCACACGGATCTCTGGGCGGATCACTGCGGGTTGCGGGACGCGAGAGCCGGTCCCGTCGGACCCAGGCTAGTGCGCGACGCGCTCACATGAGTCGCCGCGCGTCTGTGACGGCGCGCGCGACCCGGCGATCAGTCCTTGCGGTAGCCCGAGCGTCCGAGGGAGAAGAAGGCGCCGACGAGCAGAACGGCGGCGCCGATGGACATGGCGCCGATGAGGCCGGCGAGGATGTGGGAGACAGCGGCGGGATCGATCACGTCATAACGGTAGCCGTTCGTCCGGTAGGATGAGAAACGACCTCGGCGAGGGCGAGCCGCGTACGCGTGCTCAGCCGTTATCGACGCGGGCGAGCCTCGTGGCTCTCCCCACGCGTTGCGCACGAAGCGCCGCTGGGTCGAGAGAATCCCACAGACCACCGCGCGACCGATCGGTCTCGCGCCACGAGGAGAAGACACCATGGCTGAGCACACCACGCTCGACGCATCGGTGCGCACCCAGTTCGGCAAGGGCTTCGCCCGCCGCCTGCGCGCCGCCCACCAGATCCCCGCCGTCCTGTACGGTCACGGCACCGAGCCCGTGCACCTGGCGCTGCCGGGTCACGAGACGCTGCTGCTCGTGCGTCACGCGAACCCGATCGTCGAGCTCTCGTTCGACGGCACCACGCAGCTGGCGCTCGTCAAGGACGTCCAGCGCGACCCGGTGCGCCAGGTCATCGAGCACGTCGACCTCGTCGTGCTGCGCAAGGGCGAGAAGGTCACCGTCGACGTCCCCGTCGCCGTGGAGGGCGAGCCCTTCGCCGGCACGATCGCCAACCTCGACGCCATGACGCTGACGGTCGAGGTCGATGCCACGCGCATCCCCGAGCACCTCGTTGTGAACGTCGAGGGCCTCGAGGACGGCGCGCACATCACGGCCGCCGACGTTCAGCTGCCCGCGGGCGCCGAGCTCGTCACCGAGCCGGAGACGCTCGTCGTCGCGGTCTCGACGCCGCAGCTCGACACCACGTCGGACGCCGAGGGGGATGCCGAGGGCGAGGCTCCCGCCGCCGGCGAGGCCGCCGAGGACAAGGCCGCCGAGTAATCGGACTGCTTCGGGAGGGGGACGCGAGCGATCGCGTCCCCCTTCTTCGTGCCTGTTCATTGAGAGGATGAGGCCATGGCGGAAACCTGGCTGATCGTGGGGCTCGGCAATCCCGGACCCCGGTACGAGGCGACCCGGCACAACGTCGGCCAGATGGTCATCGACGAGCTCGCAGCGCGGCGCCGCGAGCCGTTCAAGCAGCACAAGGCGAATGCGCGCGTGGCGGAGACGTGGCTGCGCCCGGGCGCCGCAAAGCTCGTGCTCGCCAAGCCCAACTCGTTCATGAACGTCTCGGGGGGGCCTGCCGCGAACCTCGCCCGCTTCTACGGCACGGCGCCCGATCGCGTGATCGTGGTGCACGACGAGCTCGACATCCCGTTCGACACGGTGCGCCTGAAGTCCGGAGGTGGTCACGGCGGCCACAACGGCGTGCGCGACGTCGCCAAGGCGCTCGGCACCGCCGATTTCGTGCGCGTGCGGGTGGGGATCGGACGTCCGCCCGGTCGTCAGGACCCGGCCGACTGGGTGCTCGACCCGTTCAGCGCGACCGACCGGCAGACACTGCCGATCCTGATCTCGGACGCGGCCGACGCGGTCGAGCAGATCGTGGAGGACGGTCTGGTCGCGGCCCAGCAGAAGCACCACGCCCCCAAGGCGTAGCGCTCCCGGTTCAGACCGCGCCGGAGCCGGCGATGCCCACCACGGCGCCGACGAAGGCTGCGGTGCCCGCGATGACGGGTCCGACGGCCGAGATGATGATCGC
This sequence comes from Microbacterium sp., assembly GCF_031178525.1. Taxonomy (GTDB): domain Bacteria; phylum Actinomycetota; class Actinomycetes; order Actinomycetales; family Microbacteriaceae; genus Microbacterium. The sequence goes on along the minus strand of NZ_JAPSJA010000007.1, from coordinate 25,806 downwards.
CGCGATGCCCGCGCCGCGCCCACGGCGCTTCACGACCGCGATGATCCCCTGGATGAGCGCCCAGACGCCGAGCGCGCTCCCGCCCCACACGGCGATCTCGGCGACGAGCACCATGTCGCGCACCGGGGTGAGGATCTCCAGCCCCGTCCCCGCCGTCAGGGTCTGCAGGCTCGGCCCCACACCGGCCCCGATCGCGGCGAGCGCGACGGCGAGGACCACGCTCCCGCCGACGGTGGCGACGAGCGAGAGGATGAGCGCCACGGTGCCGAGCGCAGCCGACGGCCGGGGGCCCGGCGCCTGGAGCGCCTGCGCGAAGCGGGTGTCCTGCGGTGCGACGTACGGGGCGGCATACCCGCCGGGCGCAGGGGGCTGGGGGACGTTCGGCTGCTGCGGTGCGCTCACCGGCTCATCCTACGGACGGCCCGTGTCGGTGCCCGCTGAGTAGACTCCTCTGGTGACTGTTCCCGGGATTCTGCGCGCCCTCCAGTCGGCCGAATCGTTCCGGGACGCGCTGTCCGCGTCCGCGGTCGATGCCGACCTTTCGCTCGTCGACGGACTCGACGCCCCCGCCCTGGCCGCGCTGCTGGCGCGTCGCGTGGACGCCGGTCATCCGGCCGTGCTGCTGGCGATCGCCCCCACGGGCCGGCGCGCCGAGACGCTCGCCTCGGCGCTGCAGGCGATCATGCCCGACGCCGAGGTGCGGGACTTCCCGTCATGGGAGACGCTGCCGCACGAGCGTCTGAGTCCCAGCCCCGAGACCGTCGGACGGCGCCTGGCGACCCTCCGCCGTCTCGCGACCTGGGACGGCTCCACGCCGCTGGTCATCACGACGTCCGTCCGGTCCGCGATCCAGCCCCTCGCGCACGGGCTCGGCGACGCCGCGCCCATCCGGCTCGCCGTGGGCGAGCGCGGGGAGGAGCTGGACGACGTGGTGCGTCGCCTCGTCGAGCTGGCGTACGCGCGGGTCGACATGGTGTCGCGTCGCGGAGAGTTCGCGGTGCGCGGCGGCATCCTCGACGTCTTCCCGCCCGTCGCCGACCACCCGTACCGCGTCGACTTCTTCGGCGACGAGGTCGACCAGATCCGCGCGTTCTCCGTCGCCGACCAGCGCTCGCTGCCGGGCGAGGTGCGCGAGGTCGAGCTGGTGCCGAGCCGCGAGCTGCTGCTGACGGACGAGGTGCGCGGCCGCGCGCGGGAGCTGCAGCACGAGTTCCCGGGCATCGCGCAGATGCTCGAGAAGATGGGCCAGGGCATTCCGGTCGAGGGCATGGAGTCGCTGACCCCGGTGGTCGCGGGACCGCTCGCCTCGGTCGTCGAGTACCTGCCCCGCGGCGCCGCTGTGGCGCTCGTCGACCCCGAGCGGGCGGTGTCCCGCGCGCTGACGCTCGGCGAGACGAACCGCGAGTTCCTGGAGGCCGCGTGGAACGCCGCCACCAGCGGCGCGCGGGCGCCGATCAACCTCGAGGCCGGCGACTTCCTCACGATCTCGCGGCTGCACGACGACGTCCGCGACCGAGGCGGCGTGTGGTGGACGCTCAGTCCGTTCGATTCCGGCGCCGCGGACATCGCGGCCGAGCTCGACGCGCTCGCCGACGACGACGTGCGGATCGCGCCCGACGCGGGCACCGCCATCCGGATCCGCGGTTCCGCCGTTCCGTCCTTCGCAGGCAGCGTCGACGGCGCGGTCGAGCACGTCGCGGCGCGCCTGGCCGACGGCTGGCGCGTGGTGGTCGCGGCCGGCGGCTCCGGTCTCGTCGAGCGCGCGCGAGACGTCCTGTCCGAGCGTGGCCTCGCGGCCCGGATCGTCGAGACGCTCGACGAAGCACCCGAGGCGGGCGTCGCGATCCTGACGCAGGCGGCCGTCGAGCGCGGCTTCGAGGTCGAAGAGGTCAAGCTCGCGGTCCTGACCGAGACCGAGTTCTACGGCCGCACGATCGGCGGCGACACCCGCGTCGTGAAGAAGCTGGCGTCGCGACGGCGCAACGTCGTCGATCCGCTGCAGCTCAAGACCGGCGACTACGTGGTGCATGCCACGCACGGCATCGGCCGCTTCGTCGAGATGACCAAGCGCCAGGTGTCGAGCGGAGGGCGCAACGCGGTCAAGAGCGAGCGCGACTATCTCGTGCTCGAGTACGCGCCGTCAAAGCGCGGCTACCCCGGCGACAAGCTGTACGTGCCGACCGATCAGCTCGACCTGCTGTCCAAGTACGTCGGCGGCGAGGCGCCGACCCTGTCGAAGATGGGCGGCAGCGACTGGGCGCAGGCCAAGGGCAAGGCTCGCCGCGCCGTACGCGACATCGCGGTCGAGCTCGTGAAGCTCTACTCCGCCCGCATGGCGGCCAAGGGCCACGCGTTCGGGCCCGACACGCCGTGGCAGCGCGAGCTCGAGGAGGCGTTCCCGTTCGCGGAGACGCCCGACCAGCTGCAGACGATCGACGAGGTCAAGCGCGACATGGAGCGCCCCATCCCCATGGACCGCCTGCTGTCGGGCGACGTCGGCTTCGGCAAGACCGAGGTCGCGGTGCGCGCGGCCTTCAAGGCGATCCAGGACGGCAAGCAGGTCGCGATGCTCGTGCCGACCACGCTGCTCGTCAAGCAGCACCTCGAGACGTTCCAGGAGCGGTTCGCGGGCTTCCCTGTCGTCGTGAAGTCGCTGTCGCGCTTCCAGACCGACAAGGAGGCGCGCCAGACCGTGCAGGGCCTGCTCGACGGCTCCGTCGACATGGTGATCGGCACGCACCGGATCCTGACCGAGCAGGTGAAGTTCAAGGACCTGGGGCTGATGATCATCGACGAGGAGCAGCGCTTCGGCGTCGAGCACAAGGACCAGCTCAAGAAGCTCAAGACGAACGTCGACATCCTCGCGATGAGCGCGACGCCGATCCCGCGGACGCTCGAGATGGCGGTCACCGGCATTCGGGAGATGTCGACGCTCGCGACCCCGCCCGAGGACCGGCATCCGATCCTGTCGTACGTCGGCCCGCGCAACGACAAGCAGATCGCGGCCGCGATCCGCCGCGAGATGCTGCGCGAGGGTCAGGTGTTCTACGTGCACAACCGCGTCACGTCGATCAACTCGGTCGCGGCCCACCTCGCCGAGCTGGTGCCGGATGCGCGCATCGCGATCGCGCACGGCAAGATGGGCGAGCACCAGCTCGAGCAGGTCGTCGACGACTTCTGGGAGCGCAAGTTCGACGTGCTCGTCTGCACGACGATCATCGAGACCGGCATCGACATCACCAACGCGAACACGATCATCATCGACCGCGCCGACAAGTACGGCCTCGCGCAGCTGCACCAGCTGCGCGGCCGCGTCGGACGCGGTCGCGAGCGGGCATACGCGTACTTCGTGTACGACGAGATGAAGCCTCTGTCGGAGACCGCGGCCGACCGCCTGCAGACCATCGCGGTGCACAACGACCTCGGGTCGGGCATCCAGGTCGCCATGAAGGACCTCGAGCTCCGAGGCGCGGGAAACCTGTTGGGCGCCGAGCAGGCGGGGCACATCGCGGGAGTCGGGTTCGACCTGTACCTGCGCATGATCGGCGAGGCCGTCGCGACCTTCCGCGGCGAGGAGACCGAGGGTCCCGTCGAACTGCGGCTCGAGCTGCCGATCGAGGCGCGCCTGCCGGAGTCGTACATCGACGCCGAGCGCCTGCGCCTCGAGGCCTACCAGAAGCTCTCGGCCGCGGCCGCCGCCACCGCGAAGGACGACGCGATCGACCTGGTGATCGAGGAGCTCACCGACCGCTACGGCACACCGCCGCCCGAGGTCGACGGGCTCGTCGCAGCGGCCCGGCTGCGCCGCCGTGCGGCGCAGGCGGGGCTCAGCGACGTGGTCGCGATGGGGCGCAATCTCCGCGTCGCCCCGGCGAACCTGCCGGAGTCGATGCGCGTGCGCCTGCAGCGCCTGTACCCGGGGGCAAAGCTGCTCTCGGGTGGCGAGGCGATGGTCGTGCCGCTGCCCACGGCAGGGGGAGAGCCGCTCGGCGATGCCGACCTGCTGGCGTGGGTCGGGCAGCTGCTGGACGCGCTGTTCCCGGCGCCGAAGCCGGCTCCGGCCGAAGAGACGGCGTCCGCTCCAGGGGCCGGTTGATGGGCGGCGGGCCCGGGGGTTGGATGGGGCGCATGGAACCCGACATCGTCGTCACGGACAACGCCCAGCACGCCCGCTACGAGGCGCGCCTGACCCATCGCGAGACCGGCGAGAGCGAGCTGGCCGGCGTCCTCGCGTACGAGGACGGGGCCGACGGCTCGCGCACCCTGCTGCACACCGTCGTGTGGCAGGAGCACTCGGGCCACGGACTGGGGGGTCGCCTTGCGACGCACGCGTTCGCGGACGCGCGCCGGCGCGGCGCCCGCATCGTGCCGGTCTGCACGTTCATCCAGGCGTGGCTCGAGCGACACCCGGACCAGGCGGACATCGTCGTGTCGCGGCCCCGGTAGGCTGGATCACGGAGTGCCGGGAAGTCTGGTCGGCGGCGGATCATCCGTCTCAACGTTCCCGCCCACCCGAAAGGCGCCCATGACGCACCTCCTCCGATCCGAGCGATTCCCCGCGATCCTGCTGCTGGGAGCGGCCGCGCTCGGCCTGCTCGTCGCGAACCTGCCGTTCGGCACGGCCGTGATCGACGTCAGCCACGTGCACCTCGCGATCCCCGGCACGCCCATCGACCTCTCGCTCGCCCACTGGATCTCCGACGGGCTGCTGGCGATCTTCTTCTTCGGCGTCGCGGTCGAGCTGCAGTACGAGCTCACGACCGGCGAGCTCTCCACCGTGCGGCGCGCCCTGCAGCCCGCGATCGCCGCGGCCGGCGGCGTGATCGTGCCGATCCTGGTCTATCTCGCGATCGCGGGACACGACCCCGCCACGCGGGACGGCTGGCCGATCCCGACCGCCACCGACATCGCGTTCGCGCTCGGCGTGCTCGCGGTGTTCGGCCGCGGGCTGCCCTCGCCGGTGCGGATCTTCCTGCTCGCGCTGGCGATCATCGACGACATCGTCGGCATCGTGTTCATCGCGGTGCTCTTCGCACACGACATGAACCTCGGGCTGCTGGCGATCGGCGTCATCCTCGTCGTCGTCTTCGCCGTGCTGAGCCGGATCGATGCGGACGGCCGGGGCGCCCGCATCGCGGTGGTCGCCCTCATGATCGTCACGGCGATCCTGGCGTGGGCCTTCGTGCTGCTGTCGGGGGTGCACGCCACGATCGCGGGCGTGCTGCTGGGTCTCGCGATGCAGCAGAGCCCGGGCATGCGCGCGCGTCACGTGCTCGAGCCGTGGATCAACGCCGTCATCCTGCCGCTGTTCGCCTTCGCCGCCGCGCTGGTGGTGATCCCGCAGGTCTCGCCGAGCCAGCTGTCGCCCGCGCTGTGGGCGATCCTGATCGCGCTGCCGGTGGGGAAGATCGTCGGCATCTCGGTGTTCGGCTGGCTCGGCATGCGGCTGCGTCCGCGGGGGACGGCGCCGACCGTCGCCTTCCCGGATCTGGTGGCTGCCGGCGCGCTCGGCGGCATCGGCTTCACCGTCTCGCTGCTGCTGACGAACCTCGCGTTCGCCGAGGACCCCGTCATCCGGGACCAGGCGATCCTGGGCGTGCTCGGCGGATCGATGATCGCGCTCGTGCTGTGCGCCGTGCTCGTCTCGCTGCGCGCGCGCCATCACCGCCGGCTGGCATCGTCGGTGACGGCACCGTGAGCGATACCGAGAGCCGGGAGGGCCGGATGCCGGACGCGCTGCGGGAGGCCGTCGAGACGATGCGCGCGGTGCGCGACCGCTGCGTCTGGACGCAGGGGATCGACCACCGCGCGCTGGTTCCGTACCTGATCGAGGAGAGCCACGAGCTGGTCGACGCGATCGAGACGGGCGGCGCGACCGAGCTGCGCGAAGAGCTCGGCGACCTGCTGTGGCAGGTGCTGTTCCACGCGGAGATCGCCTCGCGCGCGACCGACGACCCGTTCGACATGGACGACGTCGCGGCGGGCCTGGTCGAGAAGATGGTGCGGCGGCATCCGCACGTGTTCGCGGGCGAGACGGCGGAGACCCCCGAGCGCGTGCTCGAGCTGTGGAACGCCGCGAAGGCGGCGGAGAAGCGCGAGCGGGCGAGCGTGCTGGACGGCGTGGCGCGGTCGATGCCCTCGCTCGCGCTCGCGCAGAAGCTGGTGGGCAAGGCGGCGCAGGTCGGCGCGGGCGCGGACGTCGCGCTCGCGGTGCACGACGCGGCCGAGGTCGGCGCGGTGCCGGAGTCGGAGGAGGAGCTCGGCGACCTGCTCCTCACTCTCACCGCCGCGGCCCGCTCCCGTGGCTGGGACGCCGAGCGAGCGCTGCGCGAGCGCCTGCGCACGCTCGAGGCGGAGATCCGCGACGCCGAGGCCTGAGGCCCCGCGACACGCGACCGGTTCCCCCGTCGCGAGACCTCACCCGTCGCGAGACCTCACCTGCCGCGCGAGACATCGCCGTGCGTCGAGGTCTCGCGGCGCGCGTGAGGTCTCGCACGGGGATGGGACAATGGATCCGCTATGGCTTCCGTGAATGCGCCGCGCGGCATGCGCGATTTCCTCCCCGCCGACAAGGCCCGCCGCGAGCGCGTGCTCGCCGTGATCCGGGAGCGCTATCGCGCCCACGGGTTCGACGAGATCGAGACCCCGGTGGTCGAGGAGTACGCGCGCCTGCACGCGGGCATCGGCGGCGACAACGAGAAGCTCGCGTTCAACATCCTGCGCCGCGGCCTCGACGCCGACGCCATCCACGCCGCGGCCGAGGACCAGGCCGCGCTGACCGACCTCGGGCTGCGCTACGACCTCACCGTGCCGCTCGCGCGCTTCTACGCCACGAACCGGGCCGAGCTGCCGGCGGTGTTCCGCTCGATCCAGATCGCGCCGGTCTGGCGGGCAGAGCGCCCGCAGAAGGGTCGCTACCGCCAGTTCATGCAGTGCGACATCGACATCATCGGCGACGCGTCCGCGCGCGCCGAGGCCGAGCTGATCGTCGCCTCGCTCGACACGCTCGACGCGCTGTCCCTCGAGGGCGCGAGCGTGCGGATCAACGATCGTCGCGCTCTCGACGCGATGCTCGACCTGTTCGGCTTCGCGCCGGATGAGCGCCCCGGTGTGCTCATCACGATCGACAAGCTCGACAAGATCGGACCGTCCGGCGTCACGGCCGAGCTGCGCCAGCGCGGCGCGACGACCGGAGCCGTCGACGCCTTCGACGCGTTCCTGAATCGGCCGCAGACGAAGGAGTTCCTGCCGTACGGCGAGGCGCAGATCCGCAAGGCGCTGCCAGAGGGAGTCCCGGACGAGGTCGTCGCTCACCTCACCGGCATCGGCGATGCGGTCTCGGCCGCCCGCGGCGACGTGCCGCTGCAGTTCGACCCGTTCCTCGTACGCGGAATGGGCTACTACACCGGCACGATCTTCGAACTCGCGCACCCGTCGGTCGCCTACTCCCTCGGCGGCGGGGGTCGCTACGACGGCATGATCGGCCGCTTCCTCGGGCAGGACGTGCCCGCTGTCGGCTTCTCGATCGGCTTCGAGCGCATCGTCGACCTCGTCGCGCTACAGGACCCGGATGCGGCGGCCGCCGTGGTGCTCGTGCACGACCGCGACGTGCCGGTCACCGAGCTGCTCGCGCTGAAGGCGCAGCTGATCGCGGAGGGCTCGCGCGTGCGCCTCGAGCAGCGTACCAAGAACCTCAAGGCACTGCTCGATCGCGCCACGGCCGACGGCTACACGGCGTTCTCGACGGTGTCGGCCGGTGCCGGCCGCGCGGACCTGGAGCTCAAGCCGCTGGGCTGAGATCGTCCGTGCCCGGCCGCGGGGCGAACCGCACCGGAAGCGTCAGAACCCGATCGGCGTGATCGGGGCCAGGCCGCCGCCCGCCCACTGCTCCAGCACGATGCGCTCGTGCGGGACGACCGGATCGGGCAGGGCCGAGAGCGCGAACCAGCGCAGGTCGGAGGCCTTGTCCTCCTGCAGCGCCGGGGTGCCGTCCCACGTGCGGCAGCCGAAGAAGACGTCGATGCGCTCGTCGATCGCGGCGCCGCCGCCCGTGCGGTGCTCGAGCGTGAGGAATTCGAGATCGCCGACCGCGACGCCGACCCCGAGCTCCTCGGAGACCTCGCGCACGGCCGCCTGCAGCAGAGACTCGCCCTGCTCGACGTGGCCCGCGGCCCCCGCTGCCCAGTGCCCGTCGTAGTAGCCGGTGCTCGCGCGCAGCTGCAGCAGCACCTCGTCCCCGTGTCGGAGGAGGACGTACACCGCCGGGATCACGGCGAACCGTCCGTGCGCGGCGGCGTACGCGTCGCTGTATCGCTCGGTCACGAGGTCCATCCTGGCAGTCTTCGTCCGCGGCCCCGGACGGCCGTGTCGGACAGCTGGGCAGCTCGCGGGATCGACGTCTCAGACACCGGATCGCGCGCGCTCCCGCTGCAGACGGACCGCTCTTCCGATCAGGCCGACGGCCAGCACGGCCGCACCCACCGCCGCGCTCTGCCACGGCAGGGTGAGAGCCAGCACGGCACACCCGACCGCGCCGACGACCTGCATCCAGCGCGGGTAGCGGCGCACCGCGGCGCCCTGGCGGAACGCCGCGAGGTTCGCGATCAGGTAGTACAGCAGCACGCCGAACGAGGAGAACCCGATCGCGCCGCGCAGGTCGGCGAACGCGACCACGGCGATCACGACGACGCCGATCGCGAGCTCGGCGCGATGGGGCACGTGGAAGCGCGGATGGATCGCCGACAGGGACGCCGGCAGGTCGTGCTCGCGCGCCATCGCGAGTCCCGTGCGGCCGATGCCCGCGATGAGCGCGAGGAGCGCACCGAGCGACGCGGCGGCGGCGCCGGCCCGCACGACCGGGGATGCCCAGTCCCATCCGGCCGCGATCACGGCGTCGGACAGGGGAGCGGACGAGGCCGCCGTGGCCTCCGCGCCGAGCGTCCACAGCAGCGCCGCGCCGACCCCGGCGTAGACGGCGAGCGCCACGACGAAGGCGATCGTGATCGCCCGGGGGATGGTCCGGGACGGATCCCTCACCTCCTCGCCCATCGTGGCGATCCGGGCGTATCCGGCGAACGCGAAGAACAGCAGGCCCGCCGACTGCAGCAGCCCGCCCGGGCCGTCCGGCAGCGGGCCGGAGAACGCGCCGTCCGGTGACGCGGGCGCGGACGCGCCCGCCGCGACCGCGACGGCGAGCGCCAGCAGCGAGACCGCGACGATGACCTTGGCAGCGAGGGCCGTGCGCGTGACACCGAGCAGGTTCACGCCGACGAGCGCCGCGACCGCGATGACCGCGACGGGTCGCTCCCAGCCCGGAGGCGCCGCGTATGCCGCGAAGGTCATCGCCATGGCGGCGCAGCTGGCGAGCTTGCCGATCACGAAGCACCACCCGGCAGCGAAACCCCACCACGCCCCGAGCTCGGCGCGGCCATACGCGTACGTGCCACCCGCGACCGCGTGCACGGCCGCGAGCTGGGCCGACGCGGTCGCGTTGCAGTACGCGACGACCGCCGCGATGCCCAGCCCGGCGAGCAGCCACGAACCCGCGGCGCTCGCCGCCGGGGCGAACGCCGAGAACACCCCTGCGCCGATCATCGCGCCCAGGCCGATGGCGACGGCGTCGCCGAGTCCGAGCCGGCGGGCAAGGGTGGGGGGCGTCGTCATGCGCCGGAGTATAGGCGGCGCGGATGACGCGCGCGGGCCCGCCCGGTGACCGGCGCCGAGGCGGAAATCCGGCCATCGGGCGCGCCCGGGCCGTGCGGCGTCCGGCCAGGAGTAGAAAAGTTGCGGCGGGGGCGATCGAAGCTCCCGGTGTGAAGGGAGCGCCGATGTCGTCGTCGGGCACACAGGCCAAGGAAGTCAAGTCGCTCGTCCCCGCGCGCATGGACCGATTGCCGTGGGCCCGGTTCCACTGGATGATCGTGGTCGGACTCGGCTTCTCCTGGATCCTCGACGGCCTCGAGGTGCAGATCGTCGCCGCCAACGGCTATGCCGCCACCCTCGGCATGGGGCCCGCGGAGGTGGGTCTTGCGGGCACGTTCTAGCTGCTGGGGCAGGTCTTCGGTGCGCTGTTCTTCGGGCGCCTCACCGACCGGCTCGGTCGCAAGAAGCTGTTCATCCTCTCGCTGGCGGTGTACCTCATCGGCAGCGCCGTGGCGGGACTGTCCTTCGCCCCGTGGTTCTTCTATATCTGGCGTTTCGTCGCCGGTGCCGGAATCGGCGGCGAGTATGCGGCGATCAACTCGGCCATCGACGAGATCATCCCCTCGAGGTACCGGGGTCGGGTCGACATCGCGATCAACGGCACCTACTGGGGCGGGGCGGCGCTCGGCGCGTTCGCAAACGTCTTCTTCCTCAACACCGACATCCTTCCCGAGGACATCGGATGGCGGCTCAGCTTCTTCCTCGGCCCCGTGCTGGGGCTGCTGATCATCTGGCTGCGCCGGCACATCCCCGAGAGCCCGCGCTGGCAGATGACGCACGGCCGGGAGGCCGAGGCCGAGCGCAACGTCGACGGCATCGAGGAGCGCATCCGCCAGGAGGGCAAGGAGATCCCGCCGGTCGACGAGTCGAAGGCCATCACCGTCAAGGAATACGGGCGGGTGCCCTTTCTCGTCATCGCACGGGTGCTGTTCCGGAAGTATCCGCGCCGCACTCTCGTCGGCATCACGATGATGGTGACGCAGTCGTTCCTCTACAACGCGATCTTCTTCACCTACGCGCTCGTGCTGGAGAACTTCTACGACACTCCGCCCGCCGCGGCGTCCCAGTACTTCATCGTGTTCGCCGTCGGCAACCTCGCCGGAGCGCTTCTGCTGGGGCACTTCTTCGACACCTGGGGGCGCCGGCGGATGCTGTTCGGCACGTATGTCCTCGCCGGCCTCATCCTGCTCGCGAGCGCGTTCCTGTTCAACGCGGGGGTGCTGTCGGCCGCGACGCACACGGCGTTCTGGTGCGCGTCGTTCTTCTTCGCGTCGGCGGGAGCGTCGGCCGCCTACCTGACCGTGAGCGAGATCTTCCCGCTCGAACTGCGCAGCCAGGTGATCTCGTACGTGTTCTCGGTCGGGCAGCTCGTGGGGGCGATCGCCCCGTCCCTGTACGGCGCGCTGATCGGCGAGAGCGCCGAGACGGGCGACCGCGGCCCCCTGTTCTGGGGGTATGTCCTCGGATCCGTCATCATGATGTTCGGAGGCGTGGTCTGCGGGATCTTCGGCGTGAGCGCGGCGGGCAAGTCCCTGGAGGACATCGCCGATCCGCTCTCGCTGGTCCCGGGCGCCGAGGCGAACGTGACCGGGAACGATCCGGCGAGCGACACGAGGGATCAGCAGACGAGTCTGGGACCCGGCCGCGGCTCCACCCCCTGAGTCCTGCCGAATGGAGAACCCGTGATCCCCGAACGAGACGAGCGTCCGACGAGCGACGCGGATGTGCGGGCATCTGCCGCGGCTGACTCGACGCGCGTGCCGTGGGCCGCGGTGGGGGTGTTCGCGGCAGTCGCTTTCGGGCTCGCCTGGCTCGTCGCACTCCCGCTCTGGTTCGGTGACGGTCTGGCCTCGCCGCTCGCGGGCGTGATCCTCACGACGATGATGTTCGCGCCCGCCGTGGCGACCCTCGTGGTGACGTTCGCGTTGCGCAAGCCCGCGGGCGGACAGCGCCTGCGGGCGCTCGGCATGTGGCCGCTGCGACCTGTCGGGCGCACGGTGGCGTTCGCGGTCGCAGCGATCTTCGTGCCGCCGCTCATCATCGGCGTCGCGGTCGTGGTCTCGGCGGCGCTGGGCCTCGTGCGGCTCGACCTGGAGGGCTTCTCCGGGCTGGCGAGTCAGCTGGAGCAGTCGGGCGTGGACCCCACCGGGATCCCGATGGCCGCGATCGCGATCAGCCAGCTGGTCTCGATCCCGATCGGCGCGGTGATCAACTCGGTCTTCGCGTTCGGCGAGGAGCTCGGATGGCGCGGCTGGCTGCTGAACGCCCTGCGGCCGCTCGGCACCTGGCCGGCGTTGCTCGTGAGCGGCGCGATGTGGGGTCTCTGGCACGCGCCGGTCATCCTGCTGGGTTACAACTTCGCGCGCCCGGATCTGCTGGGGGTGCTGCTCATGGTCGGCGGCTGCGTGGCCTGGGGCGTGCTGCTCGGCTGGAGCCGCCTGCGAACGGGCAGTGTGTGGCCGGCCGTGCTCGGTCACGGGGCGATCAACGCGGCCGCCGGCCTGCTGATCGTGTTCGCCGCCGCCGGGCAGCCGCTCGACGCCGCCATAGTCGGCCCCCTCGGGGTCGTCGTCTGGGGTGTGCTCGCGCTGGTCGTCGGGATCCTGGTCCTGGCGGGCCAGTTCCGCCGCGGCGCTCTCGAGCCACCCGCAGCCGGCTGACCGGAACCCTTGACGGTCGCCGGCGTGCCCGCTGGGATGACGGCATGGAACCGACTCCCGAGAACTGGGCCGCCGCCGACCGCTGGCTCTCCGAAGCGCTCGTCGGGCATGATCCCGCGCTCGAGGAGGGCCTCGCGGCGCAGCAGGCCGCGGGGCTGCCGGCGATCGAGGTCGCTCCGCTCGCAGGCAAGATGCTGCATCTGCTGACCCGGATCAGCGGCGCCCGTCGTGTGCTCGAGATCGGCACCCTCGGCGGCTACTCGACGACCTGGCTGGCTCGCGCGCTGCCCGACGACGGACGGGTCGTCACGATCGAGGCCGAGCCGGCGAACGCGGAGGTCGCCCGCAGCAACCTCGCCCGCGCAGGAGTTGCCGAGCGCGTGGAGATCCGGACCGGCCGCGGCGCCGAAGTCCTGCCGACGCTCGAGGGCCCCTTCGACCTGGTGTTCATCGACGCCGACAAGGAGTCCAACACCACGTACCTCGACTGGGCCGCGCGGCTCGGCAGGCCGGGAACGGTCGTCGTGCTGGACAACATCGGGCGCGACGGGGAGATCGTGCGCGACGACTCCGAGGATCCGAAGGTGCGCGGCACGCGCGATGCGCTGGAGATGCTCGGATCGGATCCGCGCTTCGACGCCACCGCGTTGCAGACGGTGGGCGTCAAGGGCTGGGACGGCGTCGCGATCGCCGTGATCAGGGCTTCGGCGGTTCCGCGCGGCACCTCGTCCTGAGCGCGTCGCGGGGGAGCCATAGACTGGCCGCGGGGGCGTGCGGGCCCCGCACCCTCCACTGAAGCGTCCACCGAGAGGAAGTCATTCCGTGGCACTGATCGAAGCTGTAGGCGCGCGCGAGATCCTGGATTCGCGCGGCAACCCGACCGTCGAGGTGGAGGTGCTCCTCGACGACGGCATCGTGCAGCGCGCCGCCGTCCCGTCGGGAGCGTCCACGGGCGCATTCGAGGCATACGAGCTGCGCGACGGCGACAAGGGCCGTTACGCCGGCAAGGGCGTCCAGAAGGCCGTCGATGCGGTCATCGACGAGCTCGGCCCCGCGATCGAAGGTCTGGACGCGAGCGACCAGCGCCTCATCGACCAGGCGCTCATCGAGGCCGACGGCACGCCGAACAAGCAGCGCACGGGCGCCAACGCGATCCTCGGCATCAGCCTCGCCGTGGCGAAGGCCGCGGCCGACAGCGCCGACCTGCCGCTGTTCCGCTACATCGGCGGCCCGAACGCCCACATCCTCCCGGTGCCCGCGCTCAACGTCATCAACGGCGGCGCGCACGCCGACACGGGCGTCGACATGCAGGAGTTCTTCCTCGTGCCGCTCGGCGCCGAGTCGTTCAGCGAGGCGCTGCGCTGGGGCACCGAGACGTACCACGTGCTCAAGAGCGAGCTGAAGGCCGGCGGCTACGCCACGGGCCTCGGCGATGAGGGCGGCTTCGCGCCCGACCTTCCCAGCAACCGCGAGGCGCTGGACTTCCTCATGAAGGCGATCGAGAAGGCCGGTTACAAGCCCGGCACCGACATCGCCGTGGGTCTGGATGTCGCGGCCACCGAGTTCTTCGAGAACGGCGTGTACCGCTTCGAGGGCAAGGAGTGGTCGAGCGAGCAGCTCACGGGCTACTACGAGGAGCTGCTGGCCGACTTCCCGCTCGTCACGATCGAGGACGCGCTCGCCGAGGACGACTGGGACGGCTGGAAGGCCCTGACCGACCGCATCGGCTCGAAGGTGCAGCTGGTGGGCGACGACCTGTTCGTCACCAACCCGCAGCGACTTGCCGACGGCATCAAGCGCGGCGTCGCGAACTCGCTGCTGTGCAAGGTGAACCAGATCGGCTCCCTCACCGAGACGCTCGACGCGGTCGCGCTGGCCCAGAACTCGGGCTACACCGTGATGATGTCGCACCGCTCCGGCGAGACCGAGGACACCACGATCGCCGACCTCGCGGTCGCCGTGAACGCAGGGCAGATCAAGTCGGGCGCGCCTGCTCGCAGCGACCGGGTGGCGAAATACAATCAGCTTCTGCGCATCGAGGAGGAGCTCGGCTCCGCCGCCGTGTTCGCGGGCCGCAGCGCCTACCCGCGATTCACCGCGTAAGCACTGACGATCGAGGAAGGGGGAGCCGTGAGCAGGAAGACGGCTCCCTCTTCCGCGTCCCGGGGCCTTCCGCGCCGCGCGGCTGATGCACGGGAGTGGCTGGGCGGCATCCGCTTCTCGGGGTTCACGGCGATCATGCTGGGTCTCGTGGTGCTCGGCGTCGCCGTGCTCTCGCCGACCGTCGCCACGTATGTCGAGCAGCGGCAGAAGATCGCCGCGATGCAGGAGTCGGTGCAGGTCACGAAGGACGAGATCGCCGCGCTCGAGCGCGAGCGGGAGCGCTGGAAGGACCCCGCGTACATCACGACGCAGGCCCGCGAGCGGCTCTACTACGTCAAGCCGGGAGAGGTGCGCTTCCTCGTGATCGACGATCTCGAGGAGGCCGAGACGCCGCAGGACCCTAAGCCGGTCAGCTCCGAGGTCGAGGAGAAGTCCTCCGACTGGACCGGCAGCCTGCTGAGGTCGGTGGTGGGCGCCGGCACCGCGGAGACGGCGATGGAGATCACGATCGGCGTGCCGGACGACCCCGCCGTCACCGAGACCCCGGCACGCTGATCCCCGTTCTGATCCCGCCCGCGATGCGTGCGACGCGCTCGCCTGCGGGGGATCGTTCAGGAGGCCGCCGGTAGCCTGAAAGGGTGACGACGACTCCCTTCGAACCTGTGCGCCCGGTCGACATCGAGGTCGTCTCGTCGCAGCTCGGCCGCGAGGCCCGCGGCGTCGTCGGCATCGCCGCGCGCTGCGTGTGCGGCAATCCCACGGTCGTGGCGACGTCGCCGCGACTGCCTGACGGCACACCGTTCCCCACCTTCTACTACCTCACGCACCCGGCCGCGACGGCGGAGATGTCGCGACTGGAAGCGGGGCAGCTCATGCCCGAGCTCGCCGCCCGCCTGGACGCCGAACCCGAGTACGCGGCCCAGTACCGGCGTGCGCATGAGGCCTATCTCGCCGACCGCGCGGCGTTCGGCGACGTGCCCGAGATCGACGGCATCTCGGCAGGCGGGATGCCGACCCGCGTGAAGTGCCTGCACGCCCTCGCGGGACACGCGCTCGCCGCGGGCCCCGGCGTGAACCCGGTCGGCGATGCGGCGCTCGAGCGATCCGCGTGGTCGCCGCAGCGCTGCGAGTGCGCCGAACCGGGGAAGGCCGGATGAGGCGGGTCGCTCGTCTGGCGTCATTCGCGCTCGCCGCGGTGCTGCTGACCGGCGCAGCCCCGACGCCGACGCCGGCGACCACTCCCGATCCCGAGGAGACGGCTGCGCCGACGATCCGCGATCGCCAGTACTGGCTCAACGACTACGGCGTCCGCCGGGCGTGGCGGACGACGCAGGGCGAGGGCGCGACGATCGCCGTGATCGACACGGGCATCGTGGACGGCCCCGAGGAGTTCGAGGAGGCCGTCGTCGGCGGGACGGACGTCTCGGGCGTGGGCACGCCCGACGGCCGCACGCCGGTCGACGTCGTCAATCGCAATCACGGCAGCTGGGTGGCCTCCCTCGCCGCCGCACGCGGCGGCCGCGACACGGACAAGATGATCGGCGTCGCGCCGGAGGCGGATCTGCTGTCGGTGTCGCTGGGATTCGGCGACTCGGCGACCGTGCCGTTCGCGCAGCAGGTCGCGGACGCGATGATCTGGTCGGTCGACCACGGTGCCGATGTCATCAACCTCTCGTTCACGACGAACCAGAAGGCCTGGGACGAGTCGTGGGACGATGCGTTCCTCTACGCGATGCAGAACGACGTCGTGGTCGTGGTGGCCGCGGGAAACCGCGGCGCCGGCACGCAGTCGGTGGGTGCACCGGCGACCATCCCCGGCGTGCTGACCGTCGCCGGCGTCACCCCCGAGGGAGAAGCGAGCTTCGAGGCATCCACCCAGGGCATCACGATCGGCGTCTCGGCACCGAGCGAGAAGCTGCTCGGCATCTCGGCCGACGGTGTCGTGAAGGAGTGGAAGGGCACGAGCGGCGCCGCGCCGATCGTGTCGGGCATCGCGGCTCTGGTGCGTGCGGCACATCCCGACATGAGCGCTGTGGACGTGATCAACCGCATCATCAAGACGGCGCGGATGCCCAAGGGCGTCTCCCAGGTGCCCGATCCGTTCTACGGCTACGGACTCGTGAACGCGGCGGCGGCGGTGAGCGCCGACGTGGCGCCCGTGACGGAGAACCCGATGGGGGACCTCGGTCGCTGGATCGAGGTCAATCGCCGTCAGCAGGCCGCGCCGCAGCCGGCGCCCACCGTGACCCCGGTCGAGATCCCGCCCCTGCCGCCCGCGGATCCGCCCGCCGAGGCCGGATCATCGTTCCTGCCTTCGGAGGACGAACTGCGCTCCGGCACCCTGCCGCTCGTCGCCCTCACCGGCGCTGGTATCCTCGTGGTGCTGGGCGTCATCGCGGCCGTGCGACGCGTCCGCTCGGCCCGTGTGCGGCGGTCCCCGAGCAAACCCTGACTCAAGGAGTTCTTCACTCGTGCCCAAGATTCTCATCGTCGGCGGCGGTTACGCGGGTTTCTACACCGCGTGGAAGCTCGAGAAGCACCTGCGTCGCGGGGAGGCGGAGGTCGTCATGGTCGACCCGCTTCCGTACATGACGTATCTGCCGTTCCTGCCCGAGGTCGCGGCGGGATCCATCGAGGCGCGCCACACCGTGGTGTCTCACCGCCGTCACCTCAAGCGCACGAAGCTCATCACGGCCAAGGTGACCGGCATCGACCACGCCAACAAGACGGCGACGATCTCGCCCGAGGGCGCAGAGCCGTACCAGCTGACGTACGACCACATCGTGGTCACGGCCGGATCCGTCTCGCGCACGTTCCCGATCCCGGGCATCGCCGAGAACGCGGTCGGCCTGAAGTCGGTCGAGGAGGCCGTCTACGTCCGCGACACGCTGATCTCGAACTTCGAGAAGGCCTCCGCGCTCCCCGTCGGCGACCCGCTGCGCCAGCGCCTGCTCACGACGATCGTCGTGGGCGGCGGATTCGCGGGCATCGAGACGTTCGCCGAGCTGCGCTCGCTCGCGTCGTCGCTCCTGGGCAAGTTCGAGGAGATCTCGTTCGAGGAGACGCAGTTCCACCTCATCGAGGCCATGGGGCGCATCATGCCCGAGGTGTCGCTGCCCACGAGCGAGTGGGTGCTCAAGGACCTCGCTCGCCGCGGGGCGAACGTGCACCTCGAGACGCAGGTCACCAGTGCGGTGGACGGCGTCGTGGAGACCTCCACGGGCGACACCTACCCGGCCGGGCTGATCGTCTGGACCGCGGGCGTCATGGCGAACCCCGTCGTCGTGCGCGGCGGTGACCTGCCGACCGAGCCGCGCGGCCGCATCACCACGCTCGCCGACCTGCGTGTCGTCGACGCCGACAAGAACGTCGTCGAGGGTGCCTGGGCCGCGGGTGACGTGGCGGCGGTTCCGGACAAGACCGGCGGCCTGCCCGACGGCACGTGCGTGCCGAACGCGCAGCACGCCGTGCGCCAGGCCAAGCGCCTCGCCAAGAACCTCACGGCGGTGCTCCGCGGCGAGCAGCCGGTGGATTACTACCACAAGAACCTCGGCGCGGTCGCGGGCCTCGGCCTGTACGACGGCGTGTTCCAGTCGGGCAAGATCGCCATCAAGGGCTTCTTCGCGTGGGTTGCGCACCGCGGCTACCACGGCCTCGCGATGCCGACGTGGGAGCGCAAGTGGCGCGTGCTGTGGGGCTGGTGGCACAACCTCTGGCTCGGTCGCGACACGGTGCAGCTCGAGGCCGTGCAGCAGCCGCGCGCGTTCTTCGAGGCGTACGCCTCCCGCCCGAAGCCGCCGGTGGAGACGGCCGTCGAGCCCGAGAAGGTGCCGGCCTCGGCGAAGTGACGCCGAGCTCGCCGGAGAGCCGCCACATCCCCGCGGGGAGGTGGCGGCTCTCGTCGTTCGCGCCGGTAGCGTGGACGAGCCCCCCGTAGCCCAATCGGCAGAGGCAGGCGACTTAAACTCGCCGCAGTCTGGGTTCGAATCCCAGCGGGGGGACCACGCGGCGGTGTTCCTCCTTGCCCAGCCGCGCACACGTCGTCGGACCGCGGCGCGCGATGCGCCCCCTTCGATGGTCGGCGACGTCCGCCGGATGGCCGACGCGGCGCGTCGAGCGGCGCGTCTAGTATGGGGGCATCACCGAGGGGGGCTACCCGATGGAATGGCTGATTCCTGTTGTCATCGTGCTGGCGGTCGTCGTCATCGCGGGCATCTACCTGTGGGCGACGTATAACTCGCTCGTACAGCTCAATGTGCGTGTCGACGAGGCGTGGAGCGACATCACCGTGCAGCTCAAGCGGCGGGCCGATCTGATCCCCAACCTCATCGAGGCGGTCAAGGGATACGCGGCTCACGAGAAGGCCGTGTTCGAGAACGTGACGCGGGCGCGCGCCGAGACGCTCACCGCTCAGGGGCCTGCGGAGGCCGGCGTCGCCGAGGGGCACATCCAGCAGGCACTGAAGAACCTGTTCGCGGTCGCCGAGGCGTATCCGCAACTCCAGGCGAGCCAGAACTACCTGCAGCTGCAGCACTCGCTCGTCGACACCGAGGACAAGATCCAGGCTTCGCGGCGGTTCTACAACGGCGGCGTACGTGAGCTGAACACCAAGATCAAGGTGTTCCCGAACAACCTGTTCGCCCGCAATCTGGGCTTCACCGAGCGCGAGTTCTTCGAGGTCGTCGACGGCGCCGCGATCGCGGAGCCGCCGCGCGTGCAGTTCTGATCTCCGGGCTCTGACGATCGGCCGCGCGTCCCCTGGACGCGCGGCCGATCGCCTGCGTGCGACGGCGGCACGCCGGTGTGCGCTCAGCCGAGCGCCGCGAGGACCTCGCGTTCCTCGTCCGCGGTCAGCCCGGTTAACGCCGCATCCGGCGCCGTCTCGAGCCAGGCGAGGGTGTCGCGGGCCGTGTCGGCCATAGGTCGCGTGCGCAGCCCCGCCTGAAAGGCGGGAGCGGCCAGGTGCGTCGTCATGCCGTCGTACTCCGGACGCGGCAGCCACAGCGGCAGGGAGCGCGGCCCCATCCACGGGTTCACACCCACGCCCTCGAGCTGCGCGTCGCTGGCCCAGCGCCACCGCGGTCGCACCCCGCATCCGGCCGCGACGTCGGCGAGCACGTCGCGGATCGGGGCGGGCTCGCCGATCGCGTCGAAAACGCCCGTTGTGCGCCGCTCGGCGAGCAGCGCGACCCAGGAACCGAGGTCCCGGACGTCGATCAGCTGCACCCGATCGGACGGATCGCCCGGAGCCAGCACCACCTCTCCGTCCCGCGCGCGACGCATCCTGTCGACCCAGTACGTGAAACGGCCCGAGCGGTCGCCGGGCCCCGCGATCAGGCCCGGCCGCACGATCGCACGCGACGGCGCCTGCTCGCCGACGAGCCGCTCGCACCCGGCCTTCAGTCGGCCGTAGTCGGCCATGTCGTCGCTGTCCTCGTCGAGCGGCTCGTGCTGCGGCAGCATCCCCGGCGCACCTCCGACGGTCGCCTCGTCGGCGTAGACGCTGATCGACGAGACATAGACCCAGTGCGGGGCGCGCAGCTGGGCGAGAGCGGAGCGCACCCGCGAGGGTCGCGACGCGACGTCCACGACCGCGTCATATGCGACGCCCCCGAGCTCGGCGGGCAGGGTTGCGTCCCGATCCGCTCGCACATGACGTGCGCCGTCCGGGGGCGATCCGGTCACTCCGCGGCTGACCGTCGTCACCTCGTGACCGCGACTCAGCGCGGCTTCGGCCACCGCCCGCGAGAGGAACACGGTGCCGCCCAGCACGAGGAGTCGCATGAGCGCAGTCTGCCCCCGGGGCTCTCGCCGCTCCAGGCATGTTCGCCCCTGGCGCACCGCCCCGAGCTCGGCAAGGCTGAGGCCGTGAGCGATGACGCATCCGGCTGCATCGTGGTGGGCGGCGGCCCCGCGGGGATGATCGCGGGGCTGCTGCTCGCCCGCGCCGGGATCCCGACGACGGTGTTCGAGAAGCACGCCGACTTCCTGCGCGACTTCCGAGGAGACACGATCCACTGTTCGACCCAGCTGCTGCTGGACGAGCTCGGGCTGATGGAGCAGTTCCAGCGCATCCCGTACTCGCGGCTCGAGTCGGCCCGGGTGCCCGCCGCCGACGGCACGCTGGCGACGATCGCGGACTTCCGCCGGCTGCGCCATCCGTATCCCTACATCGCGGTCGCTCCGCAGTGGGACTTCCTCGACGTGATCGCGGATGCCGGTCGCGCGGAACCGCACTTCCACCTCCGGATGCACACCGAGGTGACGGGGCTGGTCCGGCGTGGCGACCGGATCACCGGGGTGCGCTTCGTCGACCACGCGACGGGGGAGGAGGGCGAGCAGGAAGCCCTGCTCACGATCGCGGCGGACGGGCGCGGATCGCGGGTACGGCACCTCGCCGGGCTCGATGTCCACGAGTTCGGCGCGCCGCTGGACGTGCTCTGGTTCCGGATCCCGGTGAACGGCGGCGAAGGCCAACCCGCGGGGATCGGGCAGTCGCTCACGCCGCGCGGGGCGCACGGCCGACTGCTGGTCCTGATCCCGCGCGGCGGATACGTGCAGGCGGGCCTCCTCATCCCGAAGGGCGAGGAGGCGGCGATCCGCGCGGAGGGGGTCGACGCCTTCCGCGCCACGGTCGCCGCCGCCGTGCCCGAGCTCGCCGCGGCGGCCGCCGCTCTGCGGCTGGAGGACGTGCACGGGCTCGATGTGCGACTGAACCGCGCGCGGCGCTGGTGGACTCGGGGCCTGCTGTGCATCGGCGACGCCGCGCACGCGATGTCGCCGGTCGCCGGGGTCGGCGTGAATCTGGCGGTGCAGGACGGCGTCGCTGCCGCGCGGCTGCTCGCGGGACCGTTGCGCACGGGCCGCATGAGCGATGATCGCGTGGCTGCCGTACAGCGCCGGCGGGTGGTCCCCACCGCCGTGACGCAGTTCGCGCAGCGGATCGCGCATCGCGGTCTGCGACGCGCGTTCCGCGTGGGGTGGACACCGGTCGTGCCGATGCCGCTCGCTCGGCTGCTTCGCGTGCTGCCCGGGCTCGCGGCGATCCCCGCCCGGCTCATCGGCGTCGGGGCGCTGCCTGAGCACGCCCCGGACTTCGCGCGGCGCTGATCGGCTCAGGCGACGTCGAGATCCGGCTCGAGGGCGGGGCGCTCGTGACGCGCGGCGTCGGGCATCACGAAGGCCAGGTCGGCGGTCGCGTCGCCCCAGGTCGAGATCGAGACATGAGCGAGCCCCTGCCACGCCGCCGCCTCGCGCAGCGCCACGGCCACCCGCTCGGCGGTGTTCGCGGGTACGCCGACCTCCCACCACGCCGACTGCACGAGGAGTGTGGCGGCCGGGCGGTCGGCCTTGAGATCGACGCGTCCGACGACACGGTCGTCGACCAGCACGGGCAGGGAGTAGTAGCCGAACCGGCGCTTCGGAGCCGGCGTGTAGATCTCGATGCGGTAGTCGAAGCCGAACAGTCGCTCCGCGCGTTCACGGAACCAGACGACCGGATCGAACGGCGTCAGCACGGTCGCCGCCTCGATGCGGCGAGGAAGGACGGCATCACGATGCACCCACGCAGGCAGAGGGGCCGCGCCGCGCGTCCAGCCGTCGACTTTCACGGGCGCGAGCTCCCCCGCATCCACCAGGTCCTGCACCGCGGCGAGCACGGCACGGCGATCACGAATGCGGTAGTAGTCGGCGAGGTCGGACGCCGCCGCGACGCCCGAGGCTCGGGCGGCACGACGGACGAGCTCGCGGATGGCGACATCGCGCGGCACCGGGGCGTCCAGCAGCGGCGCCGGGACGACGTCCCGGGCGAGCGCGTAGCGGCGCTCGAAGCCCCGTCGCCCCGCGATCGCCACCTCTCCGAAGCGCCACATCAGCTCGAGTGCGCGTTTGACGACGTCCCAGTCCCACCATGGGCCGCGGCGCCCGCGATGCGCGTCCGACTCGATCTGCGCGGGACGAAGGGGGCCGCGCGATGCGAGCTCATCGCGCACCCAGGCGACGGTGGCTGCGTTCTCGGCGTACCAGCTTCGCGGTCCGCCGTACTTGGCGCGCATGGCGTCCATCCGGAACCGCCACAGCGGCCAGTCCTCGACCGGCAGGAACGTCGCCTCGTGCGCGAGGTACTCGACGTACGCACCGGCGCTGCGCGGTTGTCCACCGGGACCGTGCCGCAGGACCAGCCGATCGAGATCGCCGGGATCGTATGCACCGAGACGAGAGAAGAGCGGCACGTAGTGCGAGCGGGCGAAGACGTTGACCGAGTCGATCTGCAGCACGCCCATGCGCGCGATCGCGCCGTTGAGCTGGCGGACACCGGGCGCGGCCGGCCGGGGTCGGGCGAACCCCTGAGCGGCGAGCGCGACGCGACGGGCCTCGGGGAGCGACAGGTGCGACTTCACGCGCCTCACGCTACTCACGGCTACGGACATATTCCGGACGCGGATCGCGCCCCGATCTAGACTGACCGGAATGAGCGACGACAAGCCTCGCACCGGCTTCTGGGACGTGTTCCGCTCCCGGCCCGCAGAATCGCACGCGCCCCTGAGCGCGGCGACGGCGGGGCAGGGCGCGGAGTCCGGCGTGCCCGCGGGTCTGCGCATCGCGACGGCGTACGCATGGCGATTCCTCGTCGTCGCGGCCGCGGTGGGCGTGGTCGTATGGCTCGTGATCCAGTTCAAGCTCCTCGTGATCCCGCTGCTCGTCGCGATCCTGATCACCGCGCTCGTGTGGCCCGCGCTGTCGTGGCTGCTGCGACACCGCGTGCCGCACTGGGCGGCGATCGCCCTCACCCTGCTCGGCACCATCGCGATCGTCGGCGCTCTCGTGTGGCTCGTGGCGTGGCAGGTGTCGCGGGAGTTCGGGGGAGTGCGCAACCGCGTGCTCGAGGCGGTCGACGAGCTGCGAATCTTCCTCGTGAGCATCGGCGTGTCCGAGGCCGAGATCAACGGCTACATCCAGGACGGCTTCGACCTGCTGCAGACGGAGGCCGCGACGCTGTGGAGCGGCGCGCTCGCATTGGGGTCCACCGTGGGGCACTTCGCCGCCGGAGCGCTGCTGACGCTGTTCGCGCTGATCTGCATCCTGGCCGACGGCGGCGGGATCTGGGGCTGGACGGTGCGGCTGTTCCCGGCGCAGGCCCGCACCGCGGTCGACCGGGCCGCGCGCAACGGCTGGCGGACGGTCATCAACTACGCGCGCACCCAGCTTCTCGTGGCGACGATCGACGCCGTGGGGATCGGCCTCGGTGCGTTCCTGCTGCAGGTGCCGCTGGCGATCCCCATCGCGGTGATGGTGTTCCTCGGCTCGTTCGTACCGTTGGTCGGCGCGATCGTGACGGGCGCCGTGGCCGTGTTCATCGCACTCGTGTACAACGGCCCCTTGATCGCGCTCGCGATGCTGGCGGTCGTCCTCGCGGTGCAGCAGATCGAGAGCCACGTCCTGCAGCCGATCTTGATGGGATCCGCCGTGAAGGTGCATCCGCTCGCCGTCGTGATGGTCGTCGCAGGCGGCTCCATGATCGCGGGCATCCCGGGCGCGCTGTTCGCCGTGCCGCTCGCCGCCTTCGTGAACGTCGTGGCGGTGACCATCTCCAGCGGGTCCTGGCGCACCGGTGCGCCGGTGCCCGCAGATCGCCTGATCTGGGACACCGTCCCCAAGACAATCCGACCGGCGCGACCGGCTGGCACGGCCGCCGGCGATCCGGCACCGAAGAACGGAACCACCGCGTGACGACCCTCGACCCCACCCAGCACGCCGTCGGCCCGCAGCCGGTGCCGGTCATCCCGACCCTGCCCGAGTTCGAGACCGCCGCGCGAAGCCTCGAGGGCGTCATCAACCACACCCCGCTCGAGTACTCGCTGCATCTGAGCGAGGTGCTGGGTGCCCCCGTGCACCTCAAGCTCGAGAACCTGCAGCGCACCGGCTCGTTCAAGGTGCGCGGCGCTACCTACCGCCTCGCGCAGCTGACGCCGGAGGAGCGGGCACGCGGCGTCGTCGCCGCCTCGGCGGGCAATCATGCGCAGGGCGTCGCGCTCGGAGCGCAGCAGCTGGGCATCCCCGCGACGATCTACATGCCGCTGGGTGTGCCGGTGCCCAAGCTGCTCGCGACGCGCGGCTACGGCGCCGAGGTGGTGCTGGAGGGCCCAACGGTGGCGGTCGCGCTCGAGCGCGCGGCGGAGCACGCCGAGCGCACAGGCGCCGTGCTGATCCACCCGTTCGATCACCGGGACGTCGTGATCGGGCAGGGCACGCTCGGCCTCGAGATCATGGACGACGCACCGGACGTCACGACGATCGTCGTCGGCATCGGCGGCGGCGGCCTCATCGCCGGCATCGCGGCCGCGGCGAAGGCGCGTGCGGCGGACGAGGGCCGCGAGGTGCGCGTGATCGGCGTGCAGGCCGAGAACGCCGCGCCCTACCCCGTTTCGCTCGAGGCGGGACATCCCGTCCGCATTACGACGCAGCCGACGATCGCGGACGGCATCCTCGTCGACCGGCCCGGCGACGTGCCGTTCGCGGTGATCAGCGAGCTCGTCGACGAGGTCGTGACGGTCACGGACGACGACATCGCCCGCGCGCTGCTGGTGCTGCTCGAGCGCGCCAAGGTGGTCGTGGAGCCGGCGGGGGCCGTCGGCGTTGCGGCGATCCTGGCGGGCAAGGTCACCGCTGCGGGACCGACCGTGGCCGTGCTGTCGGGAGGCAACATCGACCCGCTGCTGCTGCAGCGCGTGGTCGCGCACGGTCTGGCCGCGTCGGGACGCTACATGACGATCCGGATCCCGCTGCCCGACCGCCCCGGCCAGCTCGCGCGCGTCTCGGAGCTGCTCGCGGAGGCGGGCGCGAACGTGATCGAGGTGCTGCACACCCGCCACGGCCAGGGCCTGCAGATCAGCGAGGTCGTGCTGCAGATCTCGGTCGAGACCCGCGGTCAGGAGCACCGCGAGCTGACGCTGCAGATCCTGCGCGATGCGGGATTCCGCCCCGAGGTATTGCCCGACTGAGATGCTCCCGCGGCGCGTGCTTCGCCGTGGTGAATCCGAGGGCTGACAGCAGACGGCCCCGCTCCGAGGAGCGGGGCCGTCTTGGTATGCGAGGGGGAGTCAGCCGGTAAAGGTCTCGACCTTGACGATCTCGACGGCGATGTCCTTGCCGTTCGGGGCCTTGTAGGAGGTCTTGTCGCCCTCCTTGAGCCCGAGGATGGCGGCCCCCAGCGGCGACTGCTCGCTGTACACATCGAGGTCGGTGCCGCCCGCGATCTCGCGGCTGCCGAGCAGGAAGCGCTCCTGGTCGCCGAGCACCAGCGCCGTGACGACGGTGCCCGACTGCACGGTGCCGTCGGACT
>NZ_JAPSJA010000360.1 GCF_031178525.1 Microbacterium sp. | reverse complement strand
CCGGCGCCGTACCGCACGGCGACATCCGCGTGGCGGTCGAAGCGGTAGCCGACGCCGCGCACCGTGCGCACGATGTCCTGGAAGGCCCCGAGCTTCGAACGCAGGCGGCGGACGTGCACGTCGATCGTGCGCTCGCCGGGGGCGTCCGCGTCACCCGCGTCCCACAGCGACGACACGAGCTCGCCGCGCTCGATGGTGCGGCCCTCGCGCAGCACGAGGTACTGCAGCAGCTCGAACTCCTTGAAGGTGAGGTTCGCCGACTCCCCGTCGATGATCACGCGCTTGCGGGAGATGTCGACGACGACGCCCCTGGCGGCCTCGGTCTGCTCCTCCGACTGGTTCTTGGTGCGGGCGACCGCGCCGGGCTCGTGCAGGGCGAGGCGGACGACGTCGACGTCGCGGCCGCCGGTCTGCTGCGGCGCGAGTGCGACGGCGGCGTAGGTCTCGGCGCTCGGTGCGAGCTCGGCGAGGGTGCGGCGCAGGGCGTCGACGAGGACCGGCAGGCTGACGCCGTCGGCTGCGGCCTTCAGCTCGTCGAGGCCGACGTACAGGGCGAAGCCGCGGGGAGCGGCCTGCGGCTTGGGTGCGGCCGGAGTCGTGACCGTCTCGGCACGCGGCTCGGCAACCTGCGGCAGCGGGCGCAGGTGGCGGACGGGCGCGGGGCTCGCGGCGACGGTGCGGGTGGACGTGGCCGTGCGGCCGAGGAGGGCGGAGGCGTTCGTCATGATGATGTGTCCTTGCGGGGGTGCACCGGC
Source organism: Microbacterium sp. (assembly GCF_031178525.1). Classification (GTDB taxonomy): domain Bacteria; phylum Actinomycetota; class Actinomycetes; order Actinomycetales; family Microbacteriaceae; genus Microbacterium. The sequence continues at coordinate 1,407 of NZ_JAPSJA010000360.1, read as the reverse complement.
GGGGTGCGTGTGTGCGTCGGGATGACCGTTCGCGCTCAGATGGCGAGGGTCAGGGGGTGAGGATCCAGGATCCTCGGCTGCGAGCCCGCAAGAAGCGGACGAGCCTGAACCGCGCGCGAAACTCGTTCAGCGACACATTCGACAGCACATGGCAACGCGACCGGGCATCATCATCCCGGTGGTCCCGTTCGCCTCCTGGGCGGACAGAAGCGTGGCGTTGTCAGACATGCGGCAATTGTGACCGGGCGTGTCGCGGCATGTCAAACCGTTTCAGCGATCCTCGCTCGTCATGACGCAATGTGACGCGCGGCGCGGGACGGGGCGCCTCAATGTGCACGGCTGCGTCAGGACGTGGTCTCGTCGGCCGTGGCGGCGATGTCGCGCAGGAAGTGGATGATCACATCGCGCTGCTCGGGGGTGAGTCGCGCCGCGAGGTCGAACCGGCGGCCGTGGGTGCGGCCGATGCTGTCGCGCGCGGCGCGCCGGGTCTCCTCGACGACTTCGACGATCACGCTGCGGCGATCGGACGGATGCGGCAGGCGCCGCACGTGCCCGGCGGCGGCGAGGCGATCGAGCAGCTTGGTCGTCGATGCGGTCGAGATGCCCAGGTGCGCCGCGATGGAACCCGGCGTGACGCGCATCCCGTTCTGCTGCCCGGCGATGATGAACCGGAGGGCCCGCATATCGGTGTCGCCCAGCTTCATGTAGCGGCGCGAGGCCTCGCTCATCCGCTCGTCCGCCTCTCGCCAGGCACGCATGGCCTGCAGCAGTTCGACGATCTGATCGATCTCATGGGGCGGTATCCCCGCGAGCGAGACGATCTCCTGGCCCGGGTCGAGAACGCGCGGATCGAACATCGACAGATCGTCGTGCTTCCTCTCCCCGGGGCCCACACCGGCATGATACTCCGCCGCGGCAGTAACTTCTTTGGGAGGTATCTAGCTAAGCTAGCGATATGAGCCGCCGCACCCTCTCCGACCTCACCCGACAAGACCTGCGCGGGCCGCGCGTGCCCGTCTGGTTGCGGGTCCTGCTTCCGGCCGTCCTGATCCTGGTGTGGCTCGCGGCCGCGGCCGTCGGCGGGCCCTACTTCGGCCGCGTCGACGAGGTCTCTTCGAACGACCGGACCGCGTACCTGCCGGCCACGGCCGAGGCGACCGAGGTTCAGGAGCGACTGGCGGACTTCACGGAGGGCGACGCGATTCCGGCCGTCGTCGTCTTCTCGTCGGACGACGAGCTGACGCAGGACGAGCTCGACACCATCGCGGATCGCCTCGCTGAGGCGGCCGAGCAGGACGTCGTCGTGGGGGAGGCGTCGCCGGCCATTCCGTCCGAGGATGGGATGGCCGTGCAGGCGTTCGTGCCGCTCGACAGCGACGCGGATCTCGGCGAGGCGACCGCCGAGCT
>NZ_JAPSJA010000359.1 GCF_031178525.1 Microbacterium sp. | reverse complement strand
TTCGGCCGCGGTGGGCTCGGCCGTCGTGGTCACGGCGCCGGCGAAGACCTCGGTCGCGAGCCAGGCGGCGAGGTCGCGCGCGTCGCCCCCGGCGACAACGCGGCGGTAGGCGGCGAGCAGCGCCATGCCCCACGCCCCGCCCTCGCCGGCGGTGTCTCCCACGACGACGGGCGCGCCGAGCGCCGCGGCGAGCAGCCGCTGCGCGACGCCGGCCGTGCGGAACAGGCCGCCGTGCGCGAACATCGCGTCGATCGCGACGCCCTCGTCCGCGAGCGTGCGCATGCCGAGCGCGAGCGTGGCGAACACGGCACGCAGCTGCGCGCGCATGAAGCCGCCGAGCGTCAGGCGCGATCCCGGAGTACGGACGAACAGCGGCCGCCCCTCGGGAAGGTCGGCGATGGGCTCGCCGGACAGGTGGTTGTACGCGAGCAGGCCGTCGTCCGCGCCCTGCTCCAGCGCTCCGGCGAGCAGCGTCGAGAACACATCGTCGCTCGAGGCGGTCGACCCCAGAGCTCCGGCGAACTGGCCGAACAGGTCGGCCCAGGCGCCGAGCTCGCTCGCGCCGTTGTTGCAGTGCACCATCGCGACGGGGTCGCCCGCGGGCGTCGTGACCACATCGATGTCGGCGTGCGCGCGGCTCAGTGCGCGCTCGAGCACGACCATGGCGAAGATGCTGGTGCCGGCGCTGACGTTGCCCGTGCGCGGCGTGACCGCGTTGGTGGCGACCATGCCCGTGCCCGCGTCGCCCTCGGGCGGGCAGAACGGGACCCCGGCGCGCAGCGCGCCGGTCGGGTCGAGCAGCGCTGCACCCTCGGCCGTGAGAGAGCCGGCGTCCGCGCCCGCGGGCAGGACCGCGGGAAGGATCTCTGTCAGGTGCAGGTGCGGGGCGCCTGCCGACGCGATCCGCTCGTCGGTGATCCGGATCCGGGCCTCGTCGTAGCCGCCGGTCGCGGGATCGATCGGGAACATGCCCGACGCGTCGCCGACGCCGAGCACGCGCTCGCCCGTCAGCTGCTCGTGCACATATCCGGCGAGCGTCGTGAGGTGCCGGACCTGCTGCACGTGCGGTTCGCGATCCACGACCGCCTGGTGCAGGTGCGCGACCGACCAGCGCAGCGGGATGTTGACCCCCAGCGCGTCGGACAGCTCGGCCGCGGCGGCCTCGGTGTTGACGTTGCGCCACGTGCGGAACGGAACGAGCAGCTCGCCCGACTCGTCCAGCGCGAGGTAGCCGTGCATCATGGCTGAGACGCCGATGGCGCCGAATGTCTGCGGGCGGGTTCCGTGCCGCGCCTCGACGGCGGCGGCGAGCTCGGCGTACGCGGCCTGCAGGCCCGTGCGCACGGCGTCGAGCGAGTAGGTCCACAGGCCGTCCGCGAGCTCGTTCTCCCACGCGTGCGACCCGGTCGCGAGCACCTGGCCGGCGAGCGGGCCGTCGACGCCGATCAGGCACGCCTTGATACGCGTGGAGCCGAGTTCGATGCCGAGCGCCGTGCGCCCCTGCTCGATCGCCGCCGACTCGGTCGCGTCCGCATGCGCCATCGCACTGCTCCCGTTCCCCCAGGCGTCCTCGCCCGGACTCTCTTCGATCAGGTCACGGGCCGATCCGGCCCTGATCCGAGTATATGTTAGCGCTCACATATCTGCAGAAGGGCCCGTGTCCGCGCCGGTCAGGAGAGAGCGGCAGTGCTGTCACGGACGACGAGCTCGGGCGGGATCACCGCGGCGACCGGCGTGGCATCGGCGCCCGCGGCGAGCAGCGCGTGCGTGGCCGCCTCCCCCACCGCGGCGAACGGCTGACGCACGGTGGTGAGCGCAGGCACGAGGAACTCGCTGCCGTCGATGTCGTCGAAACCGACGAGGGACACGTCGTCGGGCACGTGCACGCCTGCCTCCCAGAACGCGCGCAGCAGGCCCATCGCGAGCGTGTCGTTCGCGGCGACGACTGCGGTCGGGCCGTCGCCGCGGACGATCTCGGCCGCGATCCGGTTCCCCACCTCGTGACCCTCGCTGGCCGACCAGCCGCCCGCCGGGACGATGCGCGGCTCAGCGCCGTGCGCGCGCATGGTCTCGACGTAGGCGCGCGACCGCTGGTCCGCGTCGTACCAGCCCTCCGGGCCGGCGACGTGCACGATGCGGCGGTGGCCGAGGTCGAGCAGGTGC
>NZ_JAPSJA010000104.1 GCF_031178525.1 Microbacterium sp. | reverse complement strand
GACGATCTCGGCCTCGCCTCCGATCGGGAGATCCAGGCGCCGGATCGGCAGCGTGTTGGTGAACGGGCTGAATGACAGGTCGATGTCGACAGCGTCACTCAGATCCGGTCGCACCATGCGGTTCTCGGTCCACCAACCCGACGCGTCGTGACGCAACTCGAGGACGCGCCCGTCCCCGGCCTCGATGCGCAGGGCGCGGAAGCCCCACTCGGCATCGAGTACGGCTTCGTACTCGTAGGTCGCATCGCCGATCTCGACGTGCGCGTGCGCGCGCACCGACGCGTCCTCGGTCAGTGAGAGCCGCTCCAGACTGCGCCCGCGCGTCCCCGACCAGACGTACTCTGTGGTCTTCACGCGATCATCCTGCCCGTCGCGCGCGATCGCGGCGACGGGTTGACGGGCGGGTCGCGCGCCTCGACGGCCGCGCACGGGTGAAGCTGGAGACGTGCTGATCTCCCGCGCGACCGAGGCGTTCGCCGTGCACCTCGAGAAGGTGCGACGGCTGTCGCCCGCGACCGTGCGCGCGTATCGCAACGACCTGCGCGGGCTCGCCGAGGTCACGGGTGACATCGAGCTCGCCGACATCGATCTCGAGCACCTGCGCGAGTGGCTGTGGCACGCGACCAAGCGCGGCGACGAGCGCTCCACTGTCGCCCGGCGCACGTCGTCGGCTCGCACGTTCTTCCGGTGGGCGCACGAGGAGGACCTGGTCCCCGTCGACCCCAGCCTGCGCCTGGTGGCACCCAAGCGCGGTCGCTCGCTGCCGCACGTCGCGACGGCGGATGCGCTCCGCGAGGTGCTCGATCGGCTCGAGCAGCGCGCACAGGACGGCGACCCGGTCGCGCTGCGCGACCACGCGGTGCTGGAGGTGCTCTACGGGTCGGGTATCCGCGTGTCCGAACTGTGCGGGCTGGACGTCGACGACCTCGATCTGGACCGCGGCACCGTGCGCGTGCTGGGCAAGGGGGCCAAGGAGCGCGTCGTGCCGTTCGGGGCGCCCGCCAACCGCGCCCTCGGCGCCTACCTGACGCGCGCCCGACCGGCTCTCGCCGCTCGGGGCAGCGGACCCGGACCGGCGCTTTTCCTGGGGATCCGCGGGGGACGCATGGGGGCCCGCGCCGTGTACGACCTCGTCACGCGCGAGGTCGGCCCCACGCTCGGTTCGAGCGCCGTCGGCCCGCACACGCTGCGGCACTCGGCCGCGACGCACCTCCTCGACGGCGGCGCCGACCTGCGCGCGGTGCAGGAGCTGCTCGGACACGCGAGCCTCGGCACCACCCAGATCTATACGCACGTGTCGTCCGAGCGACTCGCCGCCGCGTACCGGCTCGCCCACCCCCGCGCCTGACGTCGTTCATCAGCAGCAGGGCAGCAGCACGGCGCGCGGCACGCCGCCGAGCAGCAGCAGCGGGTTGACGTACTCCCCGTGCAGCCGCACGCCCAGGTGCAGCGACCCGGGCGCCGCGTGGCCGCCCGCCGTCACGTGCCCGACCACGTCCCCGCGCGCGACCGCGTCGCCGGGGGACAGGTCGGACAGCACGGGCTCGAGCGTCGTGACGAGCCCGCCGCCGTGGTCGATCGTCAGCAGCGGTCGGTCGACGACCGTGCCCGAGAACGCGACGGTCCCCGATGCGGGCGCGACCGCCTCCGATCCGATGTCCGCCGCGATGTCGACACCGCGGTGACCGGGGCCGTACGCGTGCGCGGGCGCAACGTACGGCGCGACGAGCCGCACGCCGCCCGAGACGGGCCAGATCCACGTCTCGGCGGTCTCGATCCGCGACTCCGGATCGGGCGCGGCCTCGGCCGCTCCGGGTGCCGCCAGCAGGATCGCCCCCAGGGCGAGGGATGCCAGGACGCGTCGCGCCGTATCGCTCATGCCGACAGCGTGGCCCGGCAGACGCCCGCGACGGCTCCGTCCACAGCGACCGACGCGCGCACGCGGGCGCGAGCACGCTGTGGACGACCGGGGGAACGCCGGATGAACGCCGCTCGCCGCCGCGCATCGGGCCGACCCCGCACTGATACACTGGAGGTCGCATCCCGTGCATCGGGATGACTCCGCGTGCCCAGAGCGACCCATCGTCTTCGGATGAATGTCGCGGCATCCACTCCCATCGGTCCCTCCCTGAGGGCGGTAGTGCGCCGGGCACCAGGCTCGCCGGTCGACCGACCGGCAGGACAACCGCAATGGCAGGAACCGGCACGGCCGCCCTGCCCGAATCAAGGAGAAAGACCATGGCTGTGGTCACCATCCGCCAGCTGCTCGACAGCGGCGTGCACTTCGGACACCAGACGCGTCGGTGGAACCCGAAGGTCAAGCGCTTCATCCTGACCGAGCGCAGCGGCATCCACATCATCGACCTCCAGCAGTCGCTCACCTACATCGACAAGGCGTACGACTTCGTCAAGGAGACCGTCGCCCGCGGCGGCACCGTGCTGTTCGTCGGCACGAAGAAGCAGGCCCAGGAGGTGCTCGCCGAGCAGGCGACGCGCGTCGGCCAGCCGTACGTCAACGAGCGCTGGCTCGGTGGTCTGCTGACCAACTTCCAGACCGTGTCGAAGCGTCTCGCGCGCATGAAGGAGCTCGAGGAGCTCGACTTCGACGACCCGGCCGGCACGGGCTTCACCAAGAAGGAGCTCCTGCTCAAGAAGCGCGAGCTCGACAAGCTGCACAAGTCGCTGGGCGGCATCCGCAACCTCACCCGGACGCCGTCGGCCCTGTGGGTCGTCGACGCCAAGCGTGAGCACCTCGCCATCGACGAGGCCAAGAAGCTCGGCATCCCCGTCATCGGCATCCTCGACACGAACGTCGACCCCGACGACCTGCAGTACCCGATCCCGGGCAACGACGACGCCATCCGCTCGGTCGGCCTGCTGACGCGCATCGTCGCCGACGCCGCCGCCGAGGGCCTGCAGCAGAAGCACAACCCCGAGGGCGACGCCGAGCCGCTGGCCGAGTGGGAGCGCGAGCTCCTCGAGACCCCGGCCGAGGCCGAGGCCGCCGAGACCGACGCCGCTGCGACCGAGGCGCCCGCCGCCGAGGCCCCCGCCGCCGAGACCGCCGAGGCCCCCGCCGCCGAGACCGAGGCTCCGGCCGAGGCCGAGGCCGCCGAGACCACCGAGAAGTAAGTCGTCCGGATCCGATCGGATCCACCGAACCTGAGGAGCCAGCAACCAATGGCCAACTTCACCATCGCCGACATCAAGGCGCTGCGCGAGCAGCTCGGCACGGGCATGGTCGACACCAAGAAGGCGCTCGAGGAGGCCGACGGCGACGTCGAGAAGGCCACCGAGATCCTCCGTCTCAAGGGCGCGAAGGGCAACGCGAAGCGTGCCGACCGCTCGACGAGCGAGGGCCTCGTCGCCGCGCGCGAGCAGGACGGCAAGGTCACGCTGATCGAGCTCGCCTGCGAGACCGACTTCGTGGCGAAGAACGATCGCTTCATCGCGCTCGCCGACAAGGTGGCCGACGCGGCCGCCGCCGTCGGCGCCGACTCGGCCGAGGCCGCGCTGGCCGCCCCCGCGGGCGACCAGACGGTCGACCAGCTGATCTCGGACGAGGCCGCCATCATCGGCGAGAAGGTCGAGCTGCGCCGGGTGCGCACGCTGACCGGCGACGCGTTCCAGGTGTACCTGCACAAGACCAGCAAGGACCTGCCCCCGCAGGTCGGCGTCGCGGTCGCGTACTCCGGCGGCGACGCCGAGACGGCGCGCAGCATCGCGCAGCACATCTCGTTCGCCAACCCGTCGTACCTCACGCGCGACGAGGTGCCCGAGGCCGAGGTCGAGAAGGAGCGCACGCTCGTCACCGAGCTCACGCGCCAGGAGGGCAAGCCCGAGGCCGCCCTTCCGAAGATCGTCGAGGGTCGCCTCAACGCCTACTTCAAGCAGGTCGCCCTGCTCGACCAGGCGTACGCCAAGGACGACAAGCAGTCGGTGAAGCAGGTGGCCGATGCCGCCGGCATCACCGTCACGGGCTTCGTCCGCTTCAAGGTCGGCGCCTAAGAGCGTCTCAAGGGGCTCGGATCCACCCGGATCCGGGCCCCTTTTCCGCGCGCGGACGTCGAGCACGATCGCGCGGGGCGGATCCGGCCGTCACCGGTAGCGTAGGAACGCGACGAGAGGAACACACGTGATCCATGAGAAGACCGGGCGCCGCCGCGTCCTGCTGAAGCTCTCCGGCGAGGCGTTCGGCGGAGGCCAGCTGGGCGTGAATCCGGATGTCGTCAGCCAGATCGCGCGGGAGATCGCCGCCGCGACGGAGAGCGTCGAGATCGCGATCGTCGTCGGCGGCGGGAACTTCTTCCGCGGCGCGGAGCTGAGCCAGCGCGGCATGGACCGCGGCCGCGCCGACTACATGGGCATGCTCGGCACGGTCATGAACGCTCTCGCCCTGCAGGACTTCCTCGAGCAGGCGGGCGCCGCGACACGCGTGCAGTCCGCGATCTCGATGACGCAGGTCGCCGAGCCCTACATCCCGCGCCGCGCGCAGCGGCACATGGAGAAGGGTCGCGTCGTGATCTTCGGCGCCGGCGCCGGCCTGCCGTACTTCTCGACCGACACGGTCGCCGCGCAGCGCGCGCTCGAGATCGGCGCCGACGAGGTGCTGGTCGCCAAGAACGGCGTGGACGGCGTGTACACGGCCGACCCGCGCACGGATCCGACGGCGACGAAGCTCGACACGGTGAGCTACGCGGACGCGCTCGTGCAGGGCCTCAAGGTCGTCGACTCGACCGCGTTCAGCCTGTGCATGGACAACCGGATCGACATGCGGGTGTTCGGCATGGAGCCCGCAGGCAACGTCACGAAGGCGCTGCTGGGCGAGAAGATCGGCACGCTCGTCACGACCTGACGCGCGGCGTCGCCGACAGCTCGCGCCCAGAGCGCACATTAAACTTCCACTGAGTACCACCCTGATGAATGGAGTCACCGTGATCGCGGACGTCCTCGCTGAAGCCACCTCCCGCATGGACCGGGCCGTCGACGCGGCCAAGGAGGACTTCTCGACGGTCCGCACCGGTCGTGCGAACCCGCAGCTGTTCCAGAAGGTGCTCGTCGACTACTACGGCACGCCCACGCCGCTGCAGCAGCTCGCATCGCTGGCGAACCCCGAGGCCCGGACCCTCATCGTCACGCCGTACGACAAGTCGGCGCTCAAGGCGATCGAGGACGCGATCCGCGACATGCCGAACCTCGGCGCGAACCCGAGCAACGACGGCAACATGATCCGCATCACGATGCCGGAGCTCACCTCCGAGCGCCGCAAGGAGTTCGTCAAGCTCGTCCGCTCGAAGGGCGAGGACGCGAAGGTCCGCATCCGCGGCATCCGTCGCCAGATCAAGGACGACCTCGACGCCCTGAAGGACGAGATCGGCGAGGACGACATCGCGCGCGGCGAGAAGGAGCTCGACGCCATCACCAAGGCGCACGTCGACAAGATCGACGAGGCCCTCAAGCACAAAGAGGCAGAGCTTCTCGAGGTCTGATGCGATGTGTGTCGCTCTTCGCGTCCGGGGTGGGTGAGGGACGCCGTGACCGAGCCGCAGCCTGACGCGCCCGACGCGGCCGGGTCCGCGGGTGACGGGCCGACGGCTCGTCCCGCGACCCCGACCGAGCCGGACTGGCAGAGCCTCGTGACACCGCCCGCGGCGGAGCCCTCGGCCCCGCCCGAGGTCAAGCACGAGTCGCTCGTGACGCCCGTCGCGCCGCAGGTGGACCAGCCCGCGTCGTTCCAGGCACGCGTACGCGCCGCACGCAACGAGTTCGAGATGCACGCGGCGCACGCGCGCGACCAGTTCGACGAGGCCAACGAGCGCATCAAGCAGCGCACCGGCCGCGACCTGTTCGTGGCGATCGCGATCGGACTCGGCATCGGCGTCGTGACCGTCGCCTCCCTCGTGTTCGTGAAGTGGACGTTCGTGCTGCTCGGCGCGGCCGCCGTCGTGCTCGGCGTGTTCGAGCTGTCGCGCGCGCTGCAGGCGGGCGGTCGCCGCGTCGACCTCGTGCCGCAGCTGATCGCCGTGCCGCTGCTGCTCGTCTCCGGCTTCGTCGGCGACCTGTGGCTGCACTGGTCGATGCTGTTCACCTCGATCGCGCTCATCATCGTGTGGCGCCTGCTCGCGCAGATGGTGGCGCAGGACGGGCGACTGTACGCCGATGTGCTCTCGGACGTCGTCGTGAGCGCCTTCATCACGCTGTATGTGACGTTCCTGGCCAGCCTTGCTCTCGTGCTGCTGCGGGAACCCGGCGGTGAGTGGTGGGTGCTCGCGTTCATCATCGTCGTCGTGGTGTCCGACACGGGCGCGTACGCCGCCGGCGTCGCCTTCGGACGCACGCCGATGGCACCGCGCATCAGCCCCAAGAAGACGTGGGAGGGCTTCGCGGGAGCTGTGCTCGCGTCGCTCGCGGCCGGCGCGCTGCTCGCCCACTTCATGCTGGGACTGCCCTGGTGGAGCGGGCTCATCATCGGCGGCGTCATCATGGGCACCGCGACGGTCGGCGATCTCAGCGAGTCAATGGTCAAGCGCGATCTCGGCATCAAGGACATGAGCTCGTGGCTGCCTGGCCATGGGGGAGTGCTCGACCGCCTCGACAGCATCCTGCCGTCCGCCACGGCTGCTCTCACCCTCCATCACCTGCTCGTGCCGCTGGGGGCATCATGACCGACGACGCTGCCCAGCGCACACAGCCCTTCCCTCTCGCACAGGGTCGCGAGAAGGGCTACGACCGCGAGACGGTCGACGAGTTCCTCGCGCAGGCACGGGGCGCGTTCGAATCCGGGACGTCGGCGCTCGACGCGCGGGCCGTGCGCGAGGTGGCCTTTCCGCTGCGCCGCGGGGGCTACCAGATCGCGGCGGTCGACGCCGCGCTCGGGCGCATCGAGGACGCGTTCGCCGCACGTGAGCGCGAGCGCGCGATCGCGTCGGTCGGTGCGGAGGCCTGGGTCGCCCGCGCGCGCGAAGAGGCGCAGGTCATCCTGGATCGGATGAATCGCCCGCGGGGCGAGCGGTTCGACCGCGTCGGCCCGCTCGCCTACGGCTATGCCCGCGAGGAAGTGGACATCGTCACGGATCGGCTCACGCGCTACTTCGAGGCGGGAGAGTCGCTCACCGTCGAGCAGGTGCGCGCCGCGGCGTTCCGCTCGGCGCGCGGCGGTTACCGCGAGGAGCAGGTCGACGCGCTGCTGGACGCGGTCGTCGACGTCATGCTGGCCGTGCGCTGACGCGATTGTCACGAACAGATCACGTCCGCGGTGGATTCGCCGGAGACCGCGGGTTAGACTCGTCGGACTGTGACTTCCGCCAACGAGACCCGAACCCGAACGGCAGCCCAGCTCACCCGACGTGACACGCGTGCGTCGAGCATGCGCTCCGCCGCTCCCGTGCCGGCACGCCTGAGCCGCCGCCGCGGTGTGCTGAACGTGTTCGCGGGTGTCGCGGCGTTCGGATTCCTGGCGGCCTACCTCGTCCCGACCACGGCCGCGCTGGCCGAGGGAGCGCCCGCGTCGCGATACGACGCCGTGCAGGCCGATGCGCAGATGTATGTCGCGGCCGCGAACCTCGCACCCGCCGGCAGCCTGCAGTACGGCAGCTACGCGATCGAGCTGCAGGCCCAGGCGGACGGCTCTCCCCACCCCAAGGCATCGCTCGAGGAGTGGATCGCGTACGCCGAGTCGCAGGGCGTCGAGGTGCCCGAGGGCACGACGCGCGAGGAGATCCCGACGCTGATCGCCGAGGCAGAGGCCGCGGAGGAGGAGGAGGCCGCGCAGGCCGCCGAGCCTGCGTCCGACGGCGGTGCCGCGGCGCTCGCGTCGCCGTTCTACACCGGGGGCGGCGCTCCCGAGGAGTGGATGCGCGCCGCCGGCATCGCGGAGAGCGACTGGGGCTACGTCGACTACATCGTCTCGCACGAGAGCGGCTGGAATCCCAACGCGACCAACGCCTCGTCGGGGGCCTGTGGCCTCGTGCAGGCCCTTCCCTGCAGCAAGGTGCCAGGGGGCGGCTACAACCCGGTCGCCAATCTGCAGTGGGCGACCGGCTACGCCACCGCGCGGTACGGCAGCTGGGCGGGCGCCTACGCGTTCTGGACCGCCAACCACTGGTGGTAGGCCGCGCGCCATGCCACGCTCGCACCGTCGACGCCGGGATGACCGCGACGACGACTCGCTCGATCGCCTGATCGCGGGATGGCGGCGCACCGAGTCGCGACGCGGCCGCCAGTACTCCGTGCAGCCCGTATCGGGTGCCCGCACCGAGAAGACCTACACGTGCCCGGGATGCGCAGGCACGATCGGCGTGGGCGTTGCGCACGTCGTCGTCTGGAGCGAGGACGGCGTGCTCGGCCCGGCCGCGGATCTCGCCGCGCGCCGGCACTGGCACACCCATTGCTGGAGGACGGCCTGAGGGCCGTGGAGGGAGACACCATGGAGATCCGCGGCGCCACGCTGCTGCCCGCCCGACGCGAGGACGTCGAGCTGCGCACGCGCGACGGGCTCACGCTCGTCGGCGAGCTCGCCCTGCCGGAGGATCGCGATCCGGTCGCGACGCTCGTGACGCTGCACCCGCTTCCCACCCACGGCGGCTTCATGGACTCCCACATCATCCGCAAGGCCGCCGCGCGGCTGCCGGCGCTCGCCGACCTCGCGGTGCTGCGCTTCAACACGCGCGGCACGAGCTCGCCACGCGGCACGAGCGAGGGAGCCTTCGGGGAGGGCGTGACCGAGGAGGCGGACGTCGCCGCCGCGATGGA
>NZ_JAPSJA010000358.1 GCF_031178525.1 Microbacterium sp. | reverse complement strand
CCCGAGCGCAAGGCGCTGTGGGACCGCCTGCAGTCGGGCGCGCTGCCCGAGGACATCGAGTCGGCGCTGCCCGCGTTCGAGGCGGGCAAGGACGTCTCCACCCGCGCGGCGTCGGGACAGGTCATCAACGCCCTCGCGGAGAAGCTTCCCGAGCTGTGGGGCGGATCGGCGGATCTCGCCGAGTCGAACCTCACGACCATCAAGAACGCGGCCTCGTTCATCCCCGACGAGTGGTCGACGCACGAGTGGACGGGCAACCCGTACGGCCGCGTGCTGCACTTCGGCATCCGCGAGCACGCCATGGGCGCGATCGTCAACGGCATCGTGCTGCACGGTCCGACGCGCGCGTTCGGCGGCACGTTCCTGATCTTCAGCGACTACATGCGCCCGTCCGTGCGCCTTGCGGCGCTGATGGACATCCCGAGCATCTTCGTCTGGACGCACGACTCGGTCGCGCTGGGCGAGGACGGCCCGACCCACCAGCCGATCGAGCAGCTCACCGCGCTGCGCGCGATCCCGAACTTCACGGTCGTGCGCCCCGCGGACGCCAACGAGACCGCCGCCGTGTGGCTGGAGATGCTGCGCCGCCGCAAGGGACCGGCCGGCATCGCCCTGACCCGCCAGAACATCCCGGTGTTCGAGCGCGGCGAAGGCGACGCGTCGGGCGAGACGTTCGCCTCGGCGTCGCTGGCCGCCAAGGGCGCGTACGTCCTCGCTGAGGCCCCGGGCGGCACGCCCGACGTGATCCTGATCGCGACCGGCTCCGAGGTGCAGCTCGCCGTCGCCGCCCGCGAGACCCTCGCGGCCGAGGGCGTCAACGCCCGCGTCGTGTCGGCGCCGTCGCTCGAGTGGTTCGCCGAGCAGGACGAGGCCTACCGCGAGAGCGTGCTGCCCGCGGCGATCAAGGCGCGCGTCTCGGTCGAGGCCGGCCTCGGCCTCACGTGGCGTCCGATCGTCGGCGACGCCGGCCGCTCGGTGTCGATCGAGCACTTCGGTGCGTCGGCCGATTACAAGACCCTGTTCGAGAAGTTCGGCGTCACCGCCGAGGCCGTGGTCACCGCGGCTCGCGAGACCATCAAGGAGAACGCATGACCACCCCCACCGCCGCGCTCGCAGCTCAGGGCGTCAGCATCTGGCTCGACGACCTCTCGCGTCAGCGCATCCTGTCCGGCAACCTGGCCGAGCTGATCTCGGCGCGCAACGTCTCGGGCGTCACGACGAACCCGACCATCTTCGCGCTCGCCCTCTCGAAGGGCGAGGCCTACGAGGGTCAGGTCGAGCAGCTCGCCGGCGAGGGCGCCTCGGTCGACGAGGCGATCTTCTCCATCACGACGGACGACGTCCGCAACGCGTGCGACCTGTTCCGTCCGCTGTACGACGAGACCGACGGCGTCGACGGCCGCGTGTCGATCGAGGTCTCCCCCGACCTCGCCCACGACACCGAGGGGACGATCGCGCAGGCCAAGGACCTGGCCGCGCGCGTGAACCGCCCGAACGTGCTGATCAAGATCCCCGCGACGAAGGCCGGCCTCCCCGCCATCACCGAGGTGATCGGCGCGGGCATCAGCGTCAACGTCACGCTGATCTTCAGCCTCGAGCGCTACGACGCCGTCATCGACGCCTACCTCGCGGGCCTCGAGAAGGCGCAGGCCGCGGGCATCGACCTGTCGGGCATCCACTCGGTCGCATCGTTCTTCGTGTCGCGCGTCGACTCCGAGGTCGACAAGCGCCTCACGGCGATCGGCACGGACGAGGCGAAGGCCCTCACCTCGCAGGCCGGACTCGCCAACGCCCGTCTGGCGTACGAGCTGTACGAGAAACGCTTCGCAGAGAGCCGCGCGACCGACCTCGTCGCGGCCGGCGCGAACGTGCAGCGCCCGCTGTGGGCCTCGACCGGCGTCAAGGACCCGGCCCTTCCCGACACGCTCTACGTCACGGGTCTTGTCGCCCCCGGCACGGTCAACACCATGCCGGAGAAGACGCTCGAGGCCACGTACGACCACGCCGAGGTCACGGGCGACACCGTCACCGGCGCGTACGCCGGATCGCACGAGCTGTTCGACAAGCTCGCCGCTGTCGGCGTCGACTTCGCCGACGTGACCGAGGTGCTCGAGGAGGAGGGCGTCGAGAAGTTCATCGCCTCCTGGCACGAGCTCCAGGCCACCGTGAAG
>NZ_JAPSJA010000357.1 GCF_031178525.1 Microbacterium sp. | reverse complement strand
GCGTCCGCGTCCCGCTCGGAGGCGGCGAAGAAGGCCGCCGCGACGCGGGCCGCGAACCGTGCGAAGAAGGCCGCGGAAGAGCAGTGAGCGCCGATCGCGGCCTCTGGATCACGTTCGAGGGCGGCGACGGATCGGGCAAGACGACGCAGGCCCGGCTGCTGCAGGAATGGCTCGAGGCGACGGGCCGCACCGTGGTGCGCACGCGCGAGCCGGGCGGCACCGAGGTCGGTGTCCTGATCCGCGACATCGTGCTGCATCACCGCGGTGACATCGCTGCGCGCGCCGAGGCGCTGCTGTACGCCGCCGACCGCGCGCACCACGTCGAGACGCTCGTGACCCCCGCCCTCGCGCGCGGCGAGGTCGTGATCCAGGATCGCTACCTCGACTCGTCCGTCGCCTACCAGGGTGCCGGTCGCGTGCTCGATGCGACCGAGGTGCGCGACCTGTCGCTGTGGGCCACGGGCGGCGCGCTGCCGGACGTGACGGTGCTGCTCGATCTGGACCCCGCCGCCGCCCGCGTCCGTCTCGACGCGGCCGACAAGCCCTTCGACCGCCTCGAGGCCGAGAAGGCCGACTTCCATGCGCGCGTGCGCACGGCGTTCCTGGCCCTCGCCGAGGCGGAACCCGAGCGCTTCCTCGTGCTCGACGCCTCGCGTTCGATCGAGCAGCTCGCCGCCGCGGTCCGCGCACGGGTCGAGCCTCTGCTCTGAGGCGCGTCCCCGCCGCCTCTCGCCCTCGCCCCGTCCCGCCCCCTCCCGCCCCGCCAAACCACATCGCCTGAACGAGACCACAGGGTTCGACGCGCCCACATGCTGTCGTTTCGTTCAGACCATATGGTTTGGCACCGCGGGCGGGGTCGCGAGCGCCGGGCGCGACCGGCCGTGTCGCATGCCGCGGTTAGGGTGGAACCCATGACGTCGGTGGCTGCTTCCGCGCTGCCGTGGGGCGAGGTGTGGGGGCAGGATGCCGCCGTCGACACGCTGCGCGCCGCGGCTGCCGATCCGGCCGCGCTCGCGCACGCGTGGCTGATCACCGGCCCGCCCGGTTCGGGCCGCGCGCCGCTCGCTCACGCGTTCGCCGCCGCGCTGATCGCGAACGGCGCGGATGACGAGCACACCATGCGGCAGGTGATCGCCGGCACGCATCCCGACATCACGGCGCTGCGCACCGAGGGCGTCATCATCACGATCAAGCAGGCGCGCGAGCTCGTGGAGCGGTCGTACTTCTCGCCGTCCATCGGGCGGTACCGCGTCGTGGTCGTGGAGGACGCCGACCGGATGACCGAGCGCACGTCCAACGTGCTGCTGAAGGCGCTCGAGGAGCCGCCCGAGCGCACCGTGTGGATCCTGTGCGCGCCGAGCGACGCCGACCTGCTGCCGACCATCCGCTCCCGCGTGCGGGTGCTGCGCCTGCGCGAGCCCGACGTGGCCCAGGTCGCGGCGCTGATCACGGCCCGCACGGGCGTCGACGACGCGGTCGCCGAGCAGGCAGCGCGTCACGCGCAGCGGCACATCGGCATGGCGCAGCGGCTCGCGACCGACGAGGCGTCGCGCGTCCGTCGTGACGAGACGCTCCGTGCCGTGCTGCGCGTGCGCGGCATCGCGGACGTCGTCGAGGTCGCGGGCCAGATCGTGCAGGCCGCGACCGATGACGCCAAGGCGCTGACGGCGGAGCGCGACGAGGCCGAGCGCAGCTCCCTGCTGCGGACGGTCGGGATCGCGGACGGCGCCAGGATCCCGCCCGCTGTGCGCAGCCAGCTGACCGCCCTCGAGGACGAGCAGCGCAAGCGCGCCACGCGCAGCCTGCGCGACGGCCTCGACCGCGTGCTGACCGACCTGCAGTCGCTGTTCCGCGACATCGTCATGCTCCAGTTCCGCGAGGACGCGGACATCATCAACCTGGAGCTGATGGAGGACATGCGGGAGCTAGCCGCGAAATGGCCGGCCGCCCGCACCCTGACCGTGCTCGACCACATCGCCTCGACGCGCGCCGCGCTCGAGCAGAACGTGCAGCCCACGCTCGCGCTCGAATCGCTCCTCGTGACCGTCGTCAGCGGAAGATCCCCCTCGTGAGGAAGAACAGCGTGATCCGCACCCTCCGTCGTCCCCTCGCCGCCCTCGCGATCCTGTTGACGGGCGCGCTCGCGCTGTCCGGATGCCTGTACTCGCAGATCCCCGCTCGGGAGACCGGCGGGCC
>NZ_JAPSJA010000356.1 GCF_031178525.1 Microbacterium sp. | reverse complement strand
TGCCCGAGCTGCAGGGCAAGCTGGACGGCACGAGCTACCGCGTGCCGGTCCCCACCGGCTCGGTCGTCGACCTGACGCTCGTGACGAAGGACGGCCTCACCAAGGAGGCCATCAACGAGGCCTACCGTGCCGCCGCGGCCGAGGGCTCGCTCGCGGGCTACCTGCAGTACTCGGAGGACCCGCTGGTCTCGAGCGACATCCAGCTCAACCCGTTCTCGTCGATCTTCGACTCGGGCCTGACGTCCGTCTCGGGCAACCTCGCGAAGGTCTCGGCCTGGTACGACAACGAGTGGGGCTACTCGAACCGTCTCGTGGACCTCGCCGAGTACGTCGGCGCGCGTCTGTAACACCTGACGTCCCGCGAAGGCCCGTCGGCCCGGATCAGTCCGGCCCGGCGGGCCTTCGTCGTGCCCGGCGCGGGAGTAGAGTCGGATCGATGTCTCTGCGAACTCTCGAATCCCTCGGTTCGGTCGCCGGCAAGCGTGTCATCGTGCGCTGCGACCTCAACGTCCCCCTCAAGGACGGCACGATCACGGACGACGGCCGCGTGCGCGCGTCGCTCCCCACCCTGAATGCGCTGCTCGACGCGGGCGCCCGCGTCGCGGTCGTGTCGCACCTCGGCCGCCCGGAAGGCGCGCCCGATGCGAAGTACAGCCTCGAGCCCGTGGCGCACCGCCTCTCCGAGCTCCTCGGCAAGCCCGTCGCGTTCGCGCGCGACACGGTGGGCGAGTCTGCGCAGGAGACCGTCGCGGGGCTCCAGGACGGTCAGATCGCCGTCCTCGAGAACCTGCGCTTCAACCCGGGCGAGACCGCGAAGGACGAGGCCGAGCGCGGCGCGTTCGCGCAGCAGCTCGCCGCACTGGGCGACGTCATGGTGTCGGACGGCTTCGGCGTCGTGCACCGCAAGCAGGCGAGCGTGTACGACCTCGCCCAGCAGCTGCCGAGCGCCGCGGGTCTGCTGATCGCCGCGGAGCTCGACGTGCTCGACCGCCTCACAGAGAACCCGGAGCGGCCCTACACGGTCGTGCTGGGCGGCTCGAAGGTGTCGGACAAGCTCGGCGTCATCGACCACCTGCTGCCGCGCGTCGACCGCCTCCTGATCGGCGGCGGCATGCTCTTCACGTTCCTCGCGGCCCAGGGCCACAAGGTCGGCGCGAGCCTGCTCGAGCAGGATCAGATCGAGACGGTGCAGGGCTACCTCCGCACCGCTCAGGAGAAGGGCGTGGAGATCGTCCTGCCCACCGACATCGTCGTCGCATCCAAGTTCGGCGCCGACGCGGAGCACATGATCACCCCCGCCGACGCGATCGAGGACACCGACTTCGGATCCTCCGGGCTCGGTCTCGACATCGGGCCCGAGACGTCCGCCGCCTTCGCGGACGCGATCCGCGCGTCCAAGACCGTGTTCTGGAACGGCCCCATGGGCGTGTTCGAGCTCGCGCCGTTCGCCGCGGGCACCAAGGCGGTCGCGCAGGCCCTCACCGAGGTCGACGGCCTCAGCGTGGTGGGCGGCGGCGACTCCGCTGCGGCCGTGCGTCAGCTGGGCTTCGCGGACGACGCGTTCGGACACATCTCAACGGGCGGAGGCGCCAGCCTCGAGTTCCTGGAAGGCAAGAAGCTCCCCGGACTGGAGGTCCTCGGATGGTCGGCAGCATGATCGGCAAGCGCACCCCGCTGATCGCGGGCAACTGGAAGATGAACCTCGACCACCTGCAGGCGGTCGCGTTCGTGCAGAAGCTGCACTGGGCGCTGAAGGACGCCAAGCACGAGTTCGACTCGGTCGACGTATCGGTGTTCCCGCCGTTCACCGACCTGCGCAGCGTGCAGACCCTGATCGACGCCGACAAAATCCCCTTCGGTCTGGGCGCGCAGGATCTGTCGGTGCACGACTCCGGCGCGTACACGGGCGAGATCTCCGGCGCGTTCCTGAAGCGCCTGGATGTCGGATCCGTGATCATCGGACACTCGGAGCGCCGGGAGTATCACGCGGAGGGCGACGATGTCGTGGCCGCGAAGGTCAAGGCGGCCCTCAAGCACGAGCTCGTTCCCGTGATCTGCGTCGGTGAGACCGCGGAAGACCTCGAGAAGCACGGCGCCAGCGCGGTGCCGGTCGGTCAGCTCGAGGTCGCGCTCGACGGCGTCCCCGCGTCGGCGGACATCGTCGTCGCGTACGAGCCCGTGTGGGCGATCGGATCGGGCCAGG
>NZ_JAPSJA010000103.1 GCF_031178525.1 Microbacterium sp. | reverse complement strand
TATGGATATGCCGCACCGCTGGTTCACGGCGGGAGACTCGAACGGCGACTACGACATGGCCGCGTGGCTGCACGACGCGGGCTTCGAGGCGACGCACCTCGACGTTCGCCCCGCGGGCGAGCGATTCAAGACCGCGTTCGCGGTGCTGCGCGAGATCCCGACCTTCGCAGAGGGTGATGCCGAGGACGACATCACCGCCACGTACCTGACGCGCTGGCGCGCCGAGTTGGCGATCTGAGGAGCGGGGCGAAGCGTATGGTGCGGCTGCGGATCCCGCTCCCCCGCGTGCGGGGGCTGCTCTCCGTCTCGCGCGTCGCGCTCGCCCTGCGCACCGCGATCGCGGCCGCGGTCGCGTGGTACCTGGCACCGTTCGTGCCCTTCGCCGCGGCCGAGTACTCGTACTACGCGCCGCTCGGCGTGCTGGTCAGCATGTACCCGACGCTCGCGCGCTCGGCACGGTCCGGGGCGCTGACGCTCCTGGGCCTCGCGCTCGGCATCGCGCTCGGCTTCGGCGGCATCGCCCTGACATGGATGGGCGCCCCCGGGATCGTCGCACTCGCTGTCGTGGTCGGCGTCGGCGTATGGCTGGGCGGCATCGAGTCGATGGACGCAGGGCGCGACTGGATCGCGATGGCGGGCCTGTTCGTGCTGTTGCTGGGCGGCGCGACACCGGACGAGTTCTCGGTCTCGTATCTCGTCACGATGGCCTTCGGCGTGCTGGTCGGGCTCTTCGTGAACCTGCTGCTGTTCCCGCCGCTGTATCTGCGGGAAGCGGCGGACCGGCTCTCGAGCCTGCGGGACGCGGCAGCGCGGCACCTGCACGACATCGCCGACGCGACGGCGGCGGCCGAGCTCTCGGAGGATCACCTCGAGAGCGTCGCGAGGGACCTCCACCAGACCGTCGACGGGGTGTCGCAGGCGGTGAAGGACGCGGACGAGAGCAGCCGCGCGAATCCGCGCGCCCGTCGCCGACGCGACGACCGCGACCTGAACACCCGGCGCCTGCGCACGCTGGAGCAGACGGTGTTCTCGATCCGCGATCTCGCGGACGTCCTGACGCGCGCTGCCGGGCGCGACGAGAACCCCTTCGCCGCACGCGACCTGCTCGCCGACGCGATCCATCGCGCCGCCGACCTCGTCGGCGAGCCACTCGACAGCGAGTCGGCGCGCGAGCGCCTGGACGCCGCGACCACGGCGCTCGAGCGCTATACGGCGGCGATCGACCAGGCGACGACGCCGACGGGCTCGAACGCGATGCCCTCCGCGGTCGCCGAGGACCTCACGGCCGCGCTGTGCCTGCGACGCATGATCGAAGCATCCCGGCCGTTCGCCTGACCCCGGCTCAGCCCACCGCCACGGGCGCGACCACACGCTCGGCGCCCGCGTAGACGTTCATCGTCTCGCCGCGCAGGAAGCCGACGAGCGTCAGCCCCTGTTCGGCCGCGAGCTCGACGGCGAGGGACGACGGCGCCGAGACGGCCGCGAGCACGGGGATGCCCGCCATGATCGCCTTCTGCGCCAGCTCGAAGCTCGCCCGTCCCGAGACCATGAGCACGTGCCGGCGCAACGGCAGCCGATCGTTCAGCACCGCCCAGCCCACGACCTTGTCCACCGCGTTGTGACGCCCGACGTCCTCACGCAGCACGACCAGCTCGCCGGTCTCGGCGTCGAACAGACCCGCGGCGTGCAGTCCGCCGGTCTTGTCGAACACGTCCTGGTGCGCGCGCAGCGCGTCCGGCAGGCCGGCGAGCGTCTCGGCGGCGACACGCACGTCGTCGGCCGCGACGTCGTGGGCGGAGACCGACTGCACGGCCTCGATGCTCGCCTTGCCGCACATCCCGCACGAGCTTGTCGTGTAGAAGTTGCGGGCAAGGTCGGTGCTCGGCGGCACGACGCCGGGAGCGAGCGCGACATCCAGCACGTTGTAGGTGTTCTCGAGTCCCCCGGTGCCGGGCCCGCCGCAGTGGATCGCCGAACGGAAGTCTGCCCCCGTGCGCACGACGCCCTCGGACACGAGGAAGCCGGCCGCCAGCTCCACATCGTGCCCCGGCGTGCGCATCGTGACCGCGAGGGGCTCCCCCGCGAGCCGGATCTCGAGCGGCTCCTCGACGGCGAGCGTGTCGGGCCGCCGCGTGGTCGCGCCGCCGAGCGCGATGCGCACGACCGGCCGGCGCTGCGTGATCCGTCCCATGCTGTGCCCCTCCTAGCGCTTCTCGAACCGCACGACGACGGCCTTCGACGTGGGCGTGCCGCTGACGTCGGCGGTCGAGTCGAGCGGCACCAGCACGTTCGTCTCGGGGTAGTACGCCGCCGCGTTGCGCCGCGGCGTGTCGTAGGGAACGAGCCGGAACTCCTCGGCGCGGCGCTCCTCGAGCCCGCCCGGTCCGGTCCACTCGGACACGAGATCGACGAGCTCGCCCTCCGCGAAGCCGAGCTCGCGGATGTCGTCGGGATGGATCAGCACAACGCGACGCCCGTCGTGGATGCCGCGATAGCGATCGTCTTTGCCGTAGATCGTGGTGTTGTACTGGTCATGCGAGCGCAGCGTCTGCAGCAGGACGCGTCCCTCCGGGATCACGGGGTACTCGAGCGGGTTCGCGGTGAAGTTCGCCTTCCCGTTGGGCGTCGTGAACCGCCGCTCGTCGCGCGGGCCGTTGGGCAGGAAGAAGGAGCGGCCCTTGTCGATGCGCGCGTCGTAGTCCTCGAATCCCGGGATGACGTTCCCGATGTGCCCGCGGATCGCGGCGTAGTCGTTCTCGAGCCCTCGCCAGTCCGCACGCGGTGTCCCCGGTCGGTCCGCGAACACCAGCGCGCACAGCCTGGCGAGGATCGCCACTTCGCTCAGCAGGTCCTCCGCGGGAGGGGCGAGGCGTCCTCGGGAGCCGTGCACGGCGCCCATCGAGTCCTCTACCGTGACGCGCTGGTCGGCGCCGCCGCGCCGGTCGCGGTCGGTGCGACCGAGAGTGGGCAGGATGATCGCACGCCGACCGTGCACGACGTGCGAGCGGTTGAGCTTCGTGGAGACCTGCACGGTGAGCCCCACACGCGACATGCCTTCCTCGACCACGCGCGTGTCGGGGGTCGCGCTGACGAAGTTGCCGCCCATGGCCATGAACACGCGCACCTTGCCGTCGCGCATGGCGCGGATCGCCTCGACGGTGTCGTAGCCGTACTTCCGCGGCGCGGTGAACGCGAACTCGCGGTCGAGCGCATCCAGGAACGCCTCGGCGGGCTTCTCGTAGATGCCCACGGTGCGGTCGCCCTGCACGTTCGAGTGTCCGCGTACGGGGCACACGCCCGCGCCGGGACGACCGATGTTGCCCTGCAGCAGGAGCACGTTGACGACGTCGCGCAGGGTCGGAACCGAGTGCTTGTGCTGCGTGAGTCCCATCGCCCAGCACACGATCGTCGACTTCGACGCCCGCACCCGCTCGGCGATCTCGCGCAGTCGGGCCTCGGACAGCCCCGTCGCCTCCTCGAGCGGCCCCCACGGCAGGCTCCCGACATGCGCCGCGTAATCGTCGAAACCGGCGGTGTGCGCGGCGATGAAGCCGGTGTCGAGCACACCGCCCTCGCGGGCCTCCACCTCCAGCAGGTGCTTGCCGATGGCCTGGAAGAGCGCTTGATCGCCACCGAGACGGATCTGCACGAAGTCGTCCGCCAGCTTGGTGCCGCCCAGGAGCACGCCGCGCGGCGTCTGCGGATTCTTGAACTGGAACAGCCCGGCCTCGGGCAGCGGATTGACCGCGATGATCGTCGCGCCCTTGTCCTTCGCCTTCTCGAGCGCGCTCAGCATGCGCGGATGGTTCGTGCCGGGGTTCTGACCCGCCACGATCAGCAGATCGGCCTCGTGGATGTCCGAGATCGACACGGTGCCCTTGCCGATGCCGATCGTCTGATTCAGTGCGGATCCGCTCGACTCGTGGCACATGTTCGAGCAGTCCGGAAGGTTGTTGGTCCCCAGCCCCCGTACGAGCAGCTGGTACACGAACGCGGCCTCGTTCGAGGTGCGTCCCGAGGTGTAGAAGACCGCGTCGTCGGGATCGTCGAGCGCGCGCAGGGCGGCGGCGATCTCGTCGAGTGCCGCGTCCCACGAGATCGGCCGGTAGTGGCTCGCGCCCTCCTCGAGCAGCATCGGCGTGGTGAGACGCCCCTGCTGACCCAGCCAGTAGTCGTCGTGCTCGCGCAGCTCCGCGACACTGTGATGCGCGAAGAACGCGGGTCCCACGCGCCGCAGCGTCGCCTCCTCGGCGACCGCCTTCGCGCCGTTCTCGCAGAACTCGGCCGCGTGCCGGCGGTCCTCCTCCGGCCACGCGCACCCCGGGCAGTCGAACCCGTTCTTCTGGTTCACGCGCAGGAGCGTGCGCGCGCTGCGCACGACGCCCATCTGCTCGAACGACATCTTCAGGGCGTTCATCACGGCGGGCACGCCGACCGCGCTGTGATCGCGCTCGCGGATCCGCAGCCGGGATTCGTCGATGTCCTCGGTGGGGGGCTTCGTCGCCATCGTCCCTCCTTCGTCTCCCGCCAGGCTAACCCCCGCTCGCGCTCGGCGGGTGCTCAGCTCCCGTTCGGCGCGAGCACCGCGGCGCGGCGCTCTCGCGCGGCAGCGGGGCACGGCTCTACAGTCACCTCATGACGACCACCCCCATCCATCTCGGTCGCCCCGAAGGCAAGGGACTCGCGGCCGGAACCCTCGGCCTGTGGGGCTCCACCGTCATCGGGCTCGCGTCGACCGCGCCCGCGTACTCGCTCGTCGCGACCCTCGGCTGGGTCGTGCTCGCCGTGGGCGCCCAGGCGCCCATCGCGTTCATCATCGCGTTCGTGCCGATGCTGCTGATCGCCTTCGCGTACCGCGAGCTCAACAATGCGGTGCCCGACTGCGGCACCACGTTCACCTGGGGCACCAAGGCGTTCGGGCCGTGGGTCGGCTGGATGGGCGGCTGGGGCGTCGCCGTGGCGGGAATGGTCGTGCTGGCCAACCTCGCCCAGATCGCCGGCATCTACTTCTGGTCGCTCTTCGGCGACGGCTCCCTCGCCGAGAACGCCGTGCTCGTCACCGTGACGGGCGTCGTCTTCATCGCCGCCATGACGTGGGTCAGCTGGCGGGGTATCGAGATCGGCGAGCGACTCCAGAACATCCTGCTCGCGATCCAGTACCTCGCGCTGGCGATCTTCGTGATCGCGGCGTTCTGGCAGTTCGCCAGCGGCACCGCACCCCACCCGACGCCGTTCGACTGGCAGTGGCTGAACCCGTTCGCCTTCACGGAGTGGAGCGGCTTCATCGAGGCCGTCCTGCTCGCCCTGTTCATCTACTGGGGCTGGGACACCTGCCTGGCGCTCAACGAGGAGACGAAGGACCCCACCCGCACTCCCGGACGCGCCGCGCTGCTGACCACCGTCATCCTGCTCGTCACCTACCTGGCCGTCACGATCGCCGCGATGATGTACGCCGGCGTGGGCGAGGACGGCGTCGGGCTGGGCAACGAAGCACATGCGGACGACTTCTTCCTGGCGATCAAGGACGGTCTGCTCGGTCCGTTCGGATGGGTGCTCGTCGTGGCGGTGCTGATCTCGGCCGTCTCGTCGACGCAGACGACGATCCTGCCCACCGCGCGCGGCACGCTGGCGATGGGCGTGTATCGCGCGCTTCCGGCACGCTTCAAGCAGGTGCACCCGCAGTACCGCACGCCGTCGTTCTCGACGATCGTGATGGGCGCCGTCGCGATCGTCTACTACGTCGTCATGACGCTCATCAGCGACAACATCCTGCAGGACTCGATCCTGTCGCTGGGCCTGGCGATCGCGTTCTACTACGCCATCACGGGCTACGCGTGCGTCTGGTTCTTCCGCAGACAGCTGCTCTCCTCCGCGCGCAACTTCTTCCTGCAGGGGCTCCTGCCGCTCGCCGGCGCCCTGATGCTGACCTACGCGTTCGTCCAGTCGGCGATCGACATGTGGGACGTGGACTACGGCTACAGCGTGCTGCTCGGCATCGGCGGCACCTTCGTGGTCGGCATCGGGTCGCTGCTGGTCGGCGTCGTGCTGATGGTGGTCTGGTTCTTCTTCCCCCGCTCCACGCCGTTCTTCCGCGGTGAGAGCCTCAACCGGGACACCGAGGTCATGGTGCCGGACGAGGAGTACCTGCGGTCGATCGACGGCGGCCTGGCCTGACCGTCCCTTCCTTCGGAGGACACATGCGCATTCTCATTCTCGGCGCCGGCGGCGTCGGCACCGCAGCGGCGCGGATCGCGGTGCGCCGCGACTTCTTCGCGTCCCTCGTGGTGGCCGACTACGCGACCGAGCGAGCGCGAGCGATCGTCGCGGAGCTCGGTGACGAGCGCCTGGTGGCCGCACAGGTCGACGCGACGAGCGCCGACTCCGTGGCCTCGCTGATCCGCGACCACGGGATCACGCACGTGCTGAACGCCGTCGATCCGCGCTTCGTGATGCCGATCTTCGAGGCCTGCTTCGCGGCGGGCGCGACGTATCTGGACATGGCCATGAGCCTGTCCTCTCGCCATCCCGAACGGCCGTACGAGCTGCCGGGTGTCAAGCTCGGCGACGATCAGTTCGCGCAGGACGAGCGCTGGCGCGAGGCCGGTCGTCTGGCGCTTGTCGGTATCGGCGTCGAGCCGGGTCTGTCGGACGTGTTCGCGCGCTTCGCGGAGGACGAGCTGTTCGATGAGATCGACGAGCTCGGCGTGCGCGACGGCGCGAACCTCGTCGTGACGGGGTACGACTTCGCTCCGTCGTTCTCGATCTGGACGACGATCGAGGAGTGTCTGAACCCGCCCGTCGTCTACGAGGAGGGCCGCGGCTGGTTCACGACCGAGCCGTTCTCCGAGCCGGAGGTGTTCGACTTCCCGGACGGGATCGGGCCGGTCGAGTGCGTGAACGTGGAGCACGAGGAGGTGCTGCTGATGCCGCGCTGGACGAAGGCCAAGCGCGTGACGTTCAAGTACGGCCTCGGCGACGAGTTCATCGAGGTGCTCAAGGTGCTGAACAAGCTCGGCCTCGATCGCACAGACAAGGTGCGTGTCGGCGGGGTCGAGGTCTCCCCGCGCGACGTCGTGGCCGCATGTCTGCCCGACCCGGCGACGATCGGCGACCGGATGACCGGCAAGACCTGCGCGGGCGTGTGGGTGACCGGCACGGGGAAGGACGGCCGGCCCCGCTCGACGTACCTGTATCACGTGGCCGACAACGAGCAGACGATGCGTGAGTACGGCGCACAGGCCGTGGTCTGGCAGACCGCGCTCAACCCCGTGATCGCGCTCGAGCTGCTGGCCACGGGCGTGTGGTCGGGCACCGGAGTGCTGGGGCCCGAGGCGTTCGACGCGCGGCCGTTCCTCGACCTGCTCGCGGCTCCCGCGCCCGCGGGCTACGGCTCCCCGTGGGGGATGCGCGAGCAGCAGCGTCCCGTCACGACGACGGGGTGACCGCCACGCCCTCCGACGGCTGCACGATCACGAAGCCGTAGCCCGCGAACGCGACCTGCACGGCTTCGCCCGGGCCGCGGCCGATCAGTGCACCGGCCTTGAACGAGGACTTCAGCGTCGTCTGCAGCGATGCCGACCAGGCCACCACGGCGTTGGTGTCGGCGTAGGTGGGCGCCTCGGCCGTGTTCAGGACGACAGGCGGACCGGCGGTGGTGACCGCGACCCAGCCGCTGCCGCGCAGCGTGGTGTTGAACAGCCCGCCGGTCATGACGCCGGCGCCCTGCACGCGCTCGATGCTCCACTGCAGGCTCTCGGAGAACGCCAGCACGTTGCGTCCGTTGATCGAGATGCCCGAGTCATCGAGATGCAGGATGTGGACCTCGGCCTCCTCGTTCGCCAGGAAGACATCGCCGCGACCCGACACGCGCATGAGGGACAGTCCCTCGCCGGTGACCTGCGACTTCAAGAACCGCCCCACGCCGCCCCCCTGATACGCGAAATCCACCTCGCCCTGGTAGGCGACCATGGCGCCCTGTCGAGCGAAGAAGGATTCGCCCACACCGACACGAAGCATCTTCTCGTTCTGCTTCGTCGGTCCGATACCCGAGACCTCGGCATGCGAGCCCGAGATGAGGTCGCCCGTGATGCCGGCATCGCCGCGGCCGATGCTCTGTGCCGGCACCGCCTCCTGCTGCGGGATGTCCTGCGCGGGCGGCTGGTCCTGCGGCGCTGCGTCGGCCGGGGTCAGCGGAGCGGTCGAGACCTGCCCTCCGGTTGAGACGTGCTCGGTCCACGACGTGCCGTCCCACCAGCGCAGCTCCGCGCGCCCCGTCGGATCCGGAAACCAGCCAGCATCCATGCGATTCCTCCCTTTTCCGGAAGACTACTCACTCGCGCGACCCGTCCGAGCCGCCTCCTTGCGGCGCTGCGGGTTGCGGATGCCGGCCCAGGCTGCGACGGCGCCCGCGGCGAACAGCACCGCGGTCGCGATCGCGGTGCGGTGGAAGCCCTCGAGGTTCAGGTCGCCACCCGCGATCAGCGCGATGACGGCCACGACGAGCAGACCGGCCACGCGGGAGACGGCGTTGTTGACGGCGGACGCGATGCCCTCGCGGCCGCCCTGCACGGATCCGAGCACGGCGCTCGTGAGCGGACTCACCGTCAGCGTCAGGCCGACGCCGAGCAGCATGATCCCCGGCAGCATCTGCAGCCAGTAGTCGAACGGATCACCCGCCGTCAGCAGCAGCGCCGCGCCGATCGCCATGATCCCCGGGCCGAGCGCCATGAACAGCCGCGGTCCGCGCCGGTCCGCCCACTTCCCGACGCGCGAGGAGCCGAGGATCATGATCACGGTCACCGGCAGGGACGCCAAGCCCGCGAACGTCGCGGAGAATCCGACGGTCTCCTGCAGGAACACCACGACCGCGAAGCCGTTCAGCGCGAGCGCGGCATACACGAAGGTGGT